>JBAWYY010000114.1:0-7965 GCA_037143285.1 Alphaproteobacteria bacterium
GCCGCCGCCACCACCGAAGCCGCGCTCACCACGATCACGATCATCGCGGTCACGCTTCTGAAGCATGGCCGACTGGCCTTCTTCGAGCTCTTCGACACGAACGGTCAGAAAGCGGATGACGTCCTCATTGATGGACATCTGACGCTCCATCTCAGCCACCGCAGCGTGCGGGGCATCAATGTTCATGAGCGTGTAATGCGCCTTGCGGTTCTTGCGAACGCGGAACGCGAGAGTCTTGACGCCCCACGGCTCAACCTTGGGGACAGTGCCGCCGGCCGCTTCGATCACGCCCTTATACTGGGCGACGAGCGCTTCGACCTGCTGCGCGGTAACATCCTGGCGCGCCAGGAAAACATGTTCATAGAGAGGCATGGCCCTTCTTTCGGTTCGATCCATATCGTCTCTGGCGCGAAGCCCTTCAGGCCCGGAGGGGCCCGACGGAAATCCCGAAGGCGGAGACACGGGACGACGGATCGAAGCTTCGATCCAACCAGCAGCACTGGCCGTCCGTTCAGCCACCGGCCAAACACGAGGAGCGGTGTCTATACATGATTTCGCCGCTGGTTCAAGGCGGAAGGGGTGATTTAGCGCGCTTCTGTGCGTCAATAGACGCGCGAGATCAAAAGCCGATCACTTTGAGCGCGACAGAGCGGTATTCGCTGAGATTGCCGGGCTTATTGATATAGCCACTTGCCTCAAGCGCCACGCTGCGGTCGATATCGGATTTCTGGGACGATGAGGAAAACATCGTGACCGGGATTTGCTTGGTTGCCGGGTCAGATTTCAATCGACCGAGAACCTCGAACCCATCCATCCCCGGCATGTTGATATCAAGGACGATGACCGTTGGGTCGAAACTTCGCACCGCGATGAGCGCTTCGTCGCCGTTCACCGCATGGGCGACGATCGTCGCGGGCTCACAGGATTTGATGGCCTCAGCGAGCAACATGCGATCCAACTCGTCGTCATCGACGATTAAGACGCGCCTTGGAGTGGTCATGCGACGAGGGCCTCGTTGACAGCAGTCGCCACCGGCAACGTCAGTCGAAAGCATGCGCCTGAAGTGACCGAGGTGTCGAGCCAAATTCGCCCGCCATGGGTCTCGACAATGCTGCGGCTCATCGCAAGCCCAATGCCTGTTCCCAGATATTTGGACTGGTCGGGGTGAAGGCGTTTGAAAATTTCAAAGATACGTTCGGAATGCTGCGCTGGTACGCCGATGCCGTTATCGGTCACCGAAATCTCAGTCATGCTTCCCTGTGTTGATGAGGAAATTCGAATAAGGACCGGGTCGGCCCCATGATACTTCAAGGCATTGCCGATGAGGTTCTGGAACAGGCTTTCAAGGAGGCCGCGATCGCCCGCAATGATCGGCAACGGTGTCGTCTCAATCCGCGCGCCGAGCTCGGCAATCGTGCCCTCAAAGGTCTTCGTGACATCGGCGACCACGCTGTCGAGCGGTACTGGTGCTACGGCGCAACGAGCATAGGCGACCTGGGTATAGGCCGCGAGGCTGCCGATCAGTTCCTGCATCCGCACGGCGGCAGTCCCAATGCGGGCGGCAAATCCCGAGGCATCAGCCGGTGATTTCTCAAGCGATGTCTGAAGAAGGTCCGAATAGATCGACAGGTGGCGCGCTGGCGCTTTCAGATCATGCGAAACCACGGCCGCAAACTGCCGCAAGACCTCATTAGAGCGGAGAAGTGCTTCCTCCGCCCGTTTGCGATCACTGATATCGCGGACCACGACGATGATCTGATCCGCATCTCGGGTCCCACCGGGAATTAGGGTATAGTTGGCGTGGACCCAAACCCAGTGACCGTCCTTATGCCGCATCCGGAATTCGTTTGTTGCGGTTGGTCGTTCTGGTGTGAGGGTTGCGTCGACGGCAGCGCGCCTGTCCCCGTCATCGGGATGAAACTTCTGTTCCGGAGAAAAACTTTTGATCTCCTCCGGATTATAGCCGGTGAGTCGTGTGATTGACGGTGAGACATAGGATGTGACGGAATCCCGGTTGCGGAAGACGATAACGTCGGCCCCGTTCTCGGCGAGGACCTCATATCGCGCCTGTGTGGCGGCGAGTTCTCGCGTGCGCTGCTCGACGATGTCCTCGAGCGTCCGATTGGTTTCGGATAGGGCTTGAGCCTGGGTATTGATCGTCCCTGCCGCCTTGGCCATCGCATCGCCGATGCGCTGGAAATCAGAGATTTGCCACTGTTGGATCGGCGCATCGCGCCCGTCACCAAGGGCGATCGCGACCCCAATGAGCTTGCTCGATTCCATGCGAATATGACGCACCAGCAAATAGACGAGCCCTGCCATCAAAGCGGTGAGAACAACACCGATAACCGCAAGCCGTAGTTCCATCTGCGCGACCGGTGCTTCAAGCACCTGACGCGAAATGCCCATGGTTACGATCCAGCGCGATGAAGGCTCGCGGAGAAAAAAGGCGTAAACCGGTACGCCTTGAGGGTTCACGCCGCTCCATGTCCCGGAATCGCCGGTGGTGCTGTCCATGCCAGGAAGGCGTCGGCCAACGAAATCCCGGTGGCGCGCCGAACGAGCAATGATGATGCCAGTCGTATCGACGATGGAGGTAAAAAAGCCGTCTTTGAAGTCGCGGCCAGCTAGGAATTCGGCAAAATGATCGGTTGAAATGGTCATGACCATTGCGCCGAGCATCTGAGTGCCCCGGATCACGGGAAGCGCGATATCGATAACAGGAGTTGTGCGTGCCGGATTATGCCGAAGGCTTGAAACAAGACTCGTCCTGGTCTCCAACACTTCTTTGACGACGGCAGGGATCGTCACATCTGGGCCCGTACTCGTGCGCATCAACAAGCGACCGTCTGCAGACCAAAACTGAATGTCCTCGTTCTCGGCGAGACGCAGCGATACCTCACGCAGGCGGTCATATTCACCCCGTTCAATGCTGAGCGAAGTCGTCAATGCCGATAACTTAACGCGATGGGCGGTTAGAGTTGCTGCGAGGTCGCGAACGATCTCCCTGTTCTTGTGGCTCGCAAAATCGAGGATTCGCGCGCGCTGAGTTTCCACCGACTCATAGCTTGCGAAGATGCCAAACGCCAAAAGCGGCAGGAAAACCGCGCAAACGACGCCTGCCAACATGGTTGCAAGGGATTTCGCTTTCATCGCGGTATTTCCGTCGGGGGGATCGGATCGCTACTGCCGTTATGAGGCCATCTTCACTGTCTTGCCCCAGAAATCGACGATCGAGCCGATCATGGTCTCATATTCGTCTCTCGTGTCCGGATTTTGAAAAACCGCGTTCGCGCCATTGGAATATGTATCCTGCCGCACATCGCGATTACCGCCGCTTCCTGAAATAACAACAATCGGGATGTGTCGCAGATGTTCGTTGCCGCGCAGTTTTCGAATGAAAACTTGACCGTCCATGCCGGATAGGCCGAGATCAAGCACGATGATGTCCGGGTCTGGCGGCAAATCGTCACCTTCGGGATCAATGGTCTCAAAATTCAGACGCGAGAGCGCATTGTCGGCGGAGTAGAATTTCTCAATTTTGACGTCCGGAAGACGCTTACGAAAGAATCGAACAAACAAATCGCTGTCCATTGGATCGTCCTCGACGATCATGATCCGCGTGAGCTTTGACATAGGATGTCCTAGGGAGAAGTGCTCAACAGGAGCGGCGTCGTTATAACGAGAAGCGATGCTGGTCAGGCACCCGAATAAGGACTGCCCGAAATGAAACGATCCTGACCGCACTTCGGCCATCACGAATCATTATTGTCTTGTTTGAGGTTATAAGAGCAGGCTCAAATTGCATACAATAGCCTGTTACCGCCCTTGCGCGGGATCTGTGACAGGCTTGATCCGGGCCAACGACTTGACTTGCGCCCGCGTGGATGCGACTGCGCCGCCTCCCCAGGGGAACCGAGAGAGAACCAATGGCGATTGCGTTCACCTTTCCAGGGCAGGGCAGCCAAGCTGTCGGCATGGGCATGCCGCTTGCCGCCGCTTTTCCGGCTGCACGTGCGGTTTTCGACGAAGTGGATGCGGCGCTCGGCGAGAAGCTGTCCGATGTGATCGCGAATGGTCCGCTTGAGACCTTGACGCTGACCGAGAATGCGCAGCCCGCGCTCATGGCAGTATCCCTTGCGGTGATGCGCGTCCTGGAAACTGAGGCGGGTCTTAATCTTGCCCGCGATGTCGCCTTCGTCGCGGGTCACTCGCTCGGCGAATATTCAGCCCTCACAGCAGCCGGTGCCTTCTCAATAGCCGATGGCGCGCGCCTGTTGCGCACCCGCGGTCTCGCCATGCAGCGGGCAACCCCGGTCGGCGTTGGCGCCATGGCCGCGATCCTCGGTCTCGAGTTTGAAGATGTGGTCGCGGTTGCGGCCGAGGCTGCCGGTGGTGAGGTCTGTCAGGCTGCCAATGACAATGGCGGCGGGCAGGTGGTTATCTCCGGCCACAAGGCTGCGGTGGACCGCGCCTGCGAGCTTGCGAAAGCGCGCGGTGCCAAGCGCGCCATTCCCTTGCCGGTGTCGGCGCCGTTCCATTGTGCGCTGATGCAGCCGGCAGCTGACGTGATGGCGGAAGCGCTTGATGCCGTGACCGTGAAGGCGCCTGTAGTGCCCGTGGTCGCCAATGTGTTGGCAGCACCTATTAGCGACCCGACCGAGATCAAGCGTCGCCTCGTCGAGCAAGTGACCGGGACCGTCCGCTGGCGCGAATGCGTGTCGGCCATGGCGGGCGCTGGCGTCACGACCTTCTATGAACTGGGCGCGGGTCGGGTGCTGTCTGGCCTCGTCAAGCGAATCACTGAAGGTGGCGTTGGCATCGCCATCGGAACGCCGGACGATGTCGCGGCCTTCAAGGCGTCGAAGAGCTAGGAGAGCTCGATGTTTGATTTGACTGGCAAGACCGCGCTCGTGACGGGCGCGACCGGGGGCATCGGTGGCGCGGTCGCAACCGCTCTGCACGGCCGGGGCGCGACCGTGACGCTTTCCGGCACGCGGCGCGAAAAGCTGGACGAGCTCGCAGCGACATTGGGCGAGCGGGTTCATGTGGTCACAACCAATCTCTCGTCGGCGGATGAAGTTGAGGCCTTGGTGCCGGCCGCTGAAGCCGCCATGGGCGGGCTCGATATTCTCGTCAATAATGCCGGTGTCACGCGCGATAATCTGTTCGTGCGCATGAAGGATGAGGAATGGGATCAGGTGCTTGCGGTGAACCTGACCGCGAGTTTTCGCCTAGCGCGCGCCGCGACCAAGCTGATGATGCGTAAACGCTGGGGCCGTATCGTCTCGATCACCTCGGTAGTGGGTGTGACCGGCAATCCGGGCCAAGCAAATTATGCCGCGAGCAAAGCCGGCATCATCGGTCTGTCGAAGTCCTTGGCAGCCGAGGTCGCAAGCCGCAACGTCACCGTCAATTGCGTCGCGCCCGGCTTCATTGAAACGCCGATGACAGATGCGCTGAATGACAAGCAGCGGGAAGCGATTCTCGGCCGGGTTCCGGCAGGCCGGCTTGGTCATTCTGATGAGATTGCTGCCGCTGTCGTCTATCTGTGTTCACAGGAAGCGGCCTATGTGACAGGCCAGACTTTGCATGTGAATGGCGGCATGGCTATGATCTAACAAAGTTTTTTTCTCCACAGGCGCCATGCTAGTCAAAGCTGTAACCCTGTGTTAGAGAGCCGACGACTTCGACTTGGGGGCTCCCGGCGCGGTCTGAACCTTACCCGGCGGAGCGGCCCGCCCCATTCAACGTGCCGTCCATCTACCCGGTTGAGACCGGCGGTGGCGTGAAGACATCAACGAGGGTGAATGTGATGAGCGATATCGCCGATCGTGTGAAAAAAATCGTCGTCGAGCAGCTCGGCGTCGAAGGTGAAAAGGTGAAGCCCGAAGCGGCATTCATCGACGATCTCGGGGCGGACAGCCTCGACACGGTCGAACTTGTGATGGCTTTCGAGGAAGAATTTGGCGTCGAGATTCCCGATGACGCCGCCGAGACCATCCTCACCGTCGGTGACGCGGTGACTTTCTTGGAAAAGGCAACCAACAACGCCTGATCCTGCGCTCGGGTTCGAAAGAGCCCGCGCCTTAAGCGAATTAAGGCCGGAGCGCTTCGGTGCCTCCGGCCTTTCGTCCATCAATACGTGAATGACTTCGGGGGCGGCATGCGTCGCGTGGTGGTGACTGGCCTGGGGATGGTCTCTCCGTTGGGATGCGGGGTCGAAGCCTCATGGGCGCGCCTGATCCGCGGCGAGAGCGGCGCGAAGGCGGTCGACACCTTCGATGTCTCGGATATCCCCTGCAAAATCGCCTGCGTCGTGCCCCGCGGTGATGGCTCGAACAACACCTTCAATCCCGATGAGTGGATGGAGCCGAAGGAACAGCGCAAGGTCGACCAGTTCATCGTGTTCGCGATGGCTGCGGCGACGCAAGCGCTGAAGGACGCCAATTGGGCGCCTAAAACCCCGGAAGAACAGAATTCCACCGGCGTCTTGATCGGCTCAGGCATCGGCGGGCTCGATGGGATCGCGGAAGCGGCCCTCATCTTGAAAGAGCGCGGCCCGCGCCGCATCTCGCCCTTCTTCATTCCCGGCCGCTTGATCAATCTTGCCGGTGGTTACGTCTCGATCACCCACGGCCTGAAAGGGCCGAACCACGCGGTGGTGACGGCTTGCTCGACAGGTGCTCACGCCATCGGCGATGCAGCGCGGCTCGTCGCCTTCGGTGATGCTGATGTCATGGTCGCGGGCGGCACTGAATCGCCGGTCAGCCGCTTGTCGCTTGCAGGCTTTGCGGCTTGCCGTGCGCTGTCGACCGGTTTCAACGATGAACCGACCCGCGCCTCCAGGCCCTATGATCGCGACCGTGATGGTTTCGTGATGGGTGAGGGCGCTGGTGTTGTCGTCGTCGAGGAACTGGAACATGCCCGCGCCCGTGGCGCCCGCATTTACGCTGAAGTGATCGGTTACGGCCTCTCAGGCGACGCCCATCACATCACGGCCCCGGCCATGGATGGAGACGGCGCCTATCGCTGCATGGCGGCAGCTGTGAAGCGGGCGGGCATCTCCGTCTCCGAGATCGACTATATCAATGCTCACGGCACCTCGACGCCGCTTGGCGACGAGATCGAATTGGGCGCGGTGCAGCGCTTGGTCGGCAATTCGGCGTCGACGCTGTCGATGTCATCGACGAAGTCGTCGACCGGGCATCTTTTGGGTGCCGCAGGCGCCGTTGAAGCGATCTTCTCGATTCTCGCGATCCGGGATCAGATCGCGCCGCCCACCATCAATCTCGACAACCCCTCTGTCGATACTGTGCTCGATCTGGTGCCGCTGACTGCGCGGAAGCGTTCGATCGACACGGTCTTGTCAAACTCCTTTGGTTTTGGTGGCACCAACGCGTCGCTGATCTTCCGGAAGGTGGCGTGACGACGTGATGGGAGGGTCATCCCGCGTTTCGCCACATTCACGGGGCATCACGCGGCGGTCCGCGGCCCCTCGTCCGCAGCAATGAGCAAGGTTCGATGAGCGAAAGCCCCGGCTCAACACCGTCACCGACGCCGCCGCGAGCGGCCATTAAGTCGCCGCGCGCAGCCCTTCAGCCTGAAGCGGCGCCGCCGGCACCCCCGGCCTCGCGTCATGCCCGTAATCAATGGGTCGTGCTCGGCAATTTCATCTTTTCGCTGCTGCTCGTCGCGCTTGTTGGCGGCCTTCTCGCCTTCTGGTTCGGTCGTCAGGCCTTTGTTGCCCAGGGTCCGTCGGACCAAGACCGCACCGTGTTCATCGCGCGCGGCTCGACCGCCGAGCAAGTCGGCGAGTCGTTGGAGCGCAGCGGTGTCATTTCCTCCGCCACACTCTTTGCCATCGCGGTTCAGGCCTATGGCGTGAAGGGCGAGTTGAAATGGGGCGAATATGTCTTTCCTCGCCGCGTTTCCATGGCCGAAGCCATGGGCATTCTGGTTGAA
>JBAWYY010000115.1:0-7934 GCA_037143285.1 Alphaproteobacteria bacterium
CCGTCACATGAAATGATCGTGACGGCGCACGCGCTGCATTGACCATTGCGCGCGAACAGGTGACCTCACGGCGGATGCTGAGGAGAACTTGCATTGACCGCCCCTGCCCTGCCTTCGATCCCTTTCATTGATGTTGCCGCCCAGCGCCGCCGCCTTGGGTCTTTGGTGGACGACGCGATCAATCGCGTCACCAGCCATTGCGGTTTCATCATGGGGCCGGAGGTTGCGGCGTCTGAACGCGCGCTCGAAGCCTTTTGCGGCGCGAAGCACGCGCTGACCGTTGCGTCGGGCACCGATGCGCTCGCCCTCATCTTGATGGCCAAAGGCGTGAAGCCGGGCGACGCCATCTTCTGCCCGGCCTTCACCTTTGCGGCGACCGCCGAAGTGGTGGCATGGCTCGGCGCCTCGCCGGTGTTTGTCGATGTCCTGGCGGACACCTACAATATGGACCCGGAGAGCCTGAAGCGCGCGATTTCGACCGCGAAACATGCGGGCCTCAAGCCGACCGGCGTGATGCCCGTGGATCTCTTCGGCCTTCCCGCCGACTACGACGCGATAGAGCCCATCGTGGCCGAAAACGGCATGTGGCTTCTCTGCGATGCCGCACAAGGCTTCGGCGCTCACTACAAGGGCCGCGCGGTCGGGACCATCGGGCTCGCAACCGCCACATCCTTCTTTCCGGCCAAGCCCCTCGGCGTTTATGGCGACGGTGGCGCGATCACCACCGAAGATGACGAGCTCCTGAGCATCCTGAAATCGCTGCGCATTCACGGCCAGGGCGAAGACAAATATGACAATGTTCGCATTGGCATGACCGGCCGCATGGATACGATCCAATGCGCGATCTTGCTGGAAAAGCTCAAGATTTTCGGCGATGAGATCGCCGCGCGTAACCGGGTGGCTACTCGCTACTTAGCAGGCCTGAAAGGTGTCGTTGCGGTTCCGGAAGTGCCGGCAGGGCTCACCTCGGTCTGGGCGCAGTATACGATCCGCGTTCCCGCCGCGAAGCGCAACGATATCATCGCGGCCCTCAAAGCCCGCGGCGTGCCGACCGCAATCTACTATCCTAAGCCCATGCACGTTCAGGCGCCCTACAAGCGCTATCCTGTGGCTGCCAATGGTCTGCCGGTCACCGATGTCATCTGCCACGAGGTCATGTCCTTGCCCATGCACGCCTATCTGGATGAGGCGACCCAGGACTATGTGATCGAAGCGGTTCGTGATGCCGTCGCATCAGTCTGAGACGCCGATTTAAGGCCGCCTCAACCCTGTCTGATCGCGATTTTTTGACAGGTGGTCCGCTAGGGTCGCTCCCTGCTCTCAAGGGACGGGGACGCGACTATGACAATCCTGGTGACAGGCGGGGCCGGCTATATCGGCAGCCACATGGTGCTCGCGCTATGCGAAGCGGGCGAGCGCGTTGTCGTGCTCGACAACCTTTCCACCGGCTTTGCCTGGGCGATTGACCCGCGCGCGACCCTTGTTGTCGGCGATATGGGAGACCAGGCGCTGGTCGAAACCGTCATGCGCGAAAATGACGTTGAGGCGATCATCCACTTCGCCGCGAAGATCGTGGTGCCGGATTCGGTCGCTGACCCGCTCGGCTATTATCTGTCGAACACGGTGAAGACCCGAACGGTCATCGCCGCAGCGGTGGCAAGCGGCGTGAAGCACATGATCTTTTCGTCCACCGCTGCGGTCTATGGCACGCCCGCCGTGCCGCTGGTGACAGAAGAGGTCGAGACCCGCCCGGAAAGCCCCTACGGCACCTCAAAGCTCATCACCGAATGGATGCTGCGTGATGCGGCAGCCGCCCACCCCCTCACCTATGCGGTGCTGCGCTATTTCAATGTGGCTGGTGCTGATCCCTCGGGCCGCACCGGCCAATCAACGCCAAACGCGACGCATCTGATCAAAGTCGCGATCCAAACCGCCATGGGCTTGCGCCCTAAGATGGATGTCTTCGGCACCGATTATCCAACCCCGGACGGCACCTGCCTGCGCGACTATATTCACGTCACCGACCTCGTCTCAGCCCACGCGGTGGCGTTGAAACACCTGCGCGGCGGCGGTGAGAATATCACGCTCAATTGCGGCTATGGCACGGGCAATTCGGTCAAAGAAGTGATCGATACGGTGCGGGCGGTAACGGGCGTCAACTTCCGTGCGGACTATGCCCCGCGCCGGCCCGGCGATGCCGCAGCGGTGGTCGCCGATTCTACCAAGCTCAAGACACGCCTGGGTTGGGTGCCCATGCATGCCCATTTGCCTGGGATCGTGGAGGACGCTTATCGTTGGGAGCGGCGCCTCGCCAATGGCACAATGCGGCTCCCCAGGGGCTGATAGCTGTTCAACCCGCGATCAAAGTTGTAAACACTGGGATTGCGCCAGTCTGGCGCCTTGATGAGGGCTTTGCTTGTGAGCGCAACGGATAACAGGGACAGCGTGAATGCATCCCCCGCCAGCGCCATGCCGGAAGAGGCCATTGCCGAACGATTGATCGGCACGCTCGGCAAGATGGAATGGTCGGACGCCGGCGAGCGAGCGCGCGCCTATGAGGCGCTGGAGCGGATTGTCGCCCGTCATCCCGGCCCGAACATGCCGACCGAACAGGAAGTCCGCCATGTCGTGCGCAAGGTTGATGCGCTCATCGGCCATTACGGACGACTGCCGACCCTTGCCGAATATGCTGATCTGACCGATCGCCTCCGCGCCAACCGGCCGGATCTCGAACCGGCCCCGCGTCCCACCGAGGTGACCGTCAATTTAGAGTCACCGCCCGATCAAGCGCGCGGACGTCTAATCACCCCTGGGTTCCTCTTAGGCATCTTGGTGGCCGCCGGCCTTGCAGCCGTTGCCACTGTCGTCTGGCCAAGCTTCATCGGGCGAAACGGTAATTCGCTCATGGCTTGCGAAACCAACGGCCGGCAATGCTTTGATTCCGGCTGGATCCCGGTGATCAACACGCGCACCGATCGCTTGCGCGTCGATCACAGCCTCGGCGAAATGCCGCGGATGCTCCAAATTTGGTTCCGTCGCGCCGGCGGCGTGCAAGAAGAGATGGTCGTGCCCATCGGCACGGCAAGCACCAATCCGGTGGTGGTCTCGGCCTCACCGACCCATATCGAATTGGTGATCATGCCGGCGCTGCCACTCTATCGCATGGTCGATCCCAAGACCGGCGAGATCCAGAGCTTCGAGGCCGGGCAATATCGCATCATTGCCCAGCGCTGAAGGAGTGTTTAGCGCTGAAGGCCGGTCTAACGCTGAAGGCCCATGGCAGCAGACAACCCACCGTCAATGGTGAGCGTCGCGCCGGTCACATAGGCGGCCTCAGGGGCCATCAGAAAGGCCACAAGCGCCCCGATTTCTTCAGGCTTCGCAAAACGACCTGCCGGGATCTGGCTTTCCATCTTGGCGCGATAGTCGGCATAGGGCGCCATCATATCGGTGTCGACAAAGCCCGGCGCCACCACATTGACCGTGACGCCGCGCTTGGCGCTCTCAATCGCAAGGGTCCGGCAATAGGCGGCGAGTGCGGCCTTTGAGGCGCCATAGGCCGCATTGCCCTGGTTGGAGCGCTCAGCCGTCACGGACCCAATGGCGACAATGCGCCCGGTGCGCGCCCGCATCATCGGCCGAGATAGGGCGCCGACAATCCGCGTGAAGGCAAAGAAATTCACCTGCATCACCGCTTCGGCCTTGGTCTGATCCATGATGGCCGCCAACTGATCATAGGTCTGGCCGGCATTATGGACGAAGCCGTAGAAGGTCTCGGCCGCCTCAAGGGTTGCGCAAAGCGCGTCCACCGAGGCCTTATCGGCGAAATCGACGTTGAGGGTTGAGACGGACCGAGCGGGGTGAGCAGCCTTCAGGTCGGCGATCAATTGTTCAGCCGCAGCCCCTGACGAGCGCACTGTGAAGACCACGTCATGTCCGGCAGCAACGAGCGCACGCACGATCGCAGCCCCCATGCCTTTCGCACCGGCGGTGACGAGAACCTTACCCATCAGGACGGCTCCCGCGCGAAGACGAGGCTGACATTCTGCCCACCGAAGCCAAAGGAATTGGAGATCGCGCGACGAACCGTGGCCTTCCGCGCTTCATTCGGCACCACATCGAGCTGAATGGCCGGATCGGACTCGTGATAATTGATGGTGGGCGGGATGACGCCGCGATCAAGCGTCATCAGCGTGAACACCGCTTCGATCGCCCCTGCGGCCGAAAGCGTGTGGCCGATCATCGATTTGTTCGACGAGACAGCGATCGACTTCAGGTGGTCACCGAAGACCGCGTGCATGCCGACAAATTCCATCTTGTCGTTCTCAGGCGTCGAGGTGCCGTGCGCGTTCACATATTGAACGTCACCGGGACCAACACCGGCATCTTCAAGCGCATTGCGCATGCAGCCGACAATCGGCGCGCCATCGGGGCTCGACCGGGTGCGATGGAAGCTATCGGCCATCTCACCGCAGCCTTCAACGACGCCGATGATGCGGGCACCACGCGCGACCGCATGATCATAACTCTCGAGCACGAGGGCGCCTGCGCCTTCAGCCATCACGAAGCCATCGCGGTCGCGCGAGAAGGGCCGTGCGGCCGCTGTCGGGTTCTCGTTGCGCGTCGATAGGGCTGACAGGAGCGAGAAGCGCACCAACGATTCCTGATTGGCAGAGCCATCAGCTGCAACCACAAAGGCCGCGTCGGTTTCACCGCGCCGGATCGCCTCTACCGCAAGCTGGATAGCGGTTCCACCTGTCGCGCAGGCCGTAGAAATAGAAATCGGCGCGCCTTTGGTGCCGAAGGTGTCGGCAAGGCGATCACCGACCGATCCGAACAGAAACCGCTCGTGGATCCAGGAGAAATCCTTGAGATGGGTGGCCTTATACATGTCCGGATAAGTGACGGTCGACGGATCATCGAGCGCGCGGGCGACCTCATGCCGCTGCGGCCATTCCATTTCGACCGGCGGCATGCCGAGGAACAGAGGACCGGGGAACTCGCCAATCGCAATGCCCGATTCTTCCAAGGCCTCACGACCGGCAAGCTCGGCCATTTTGGTGGTCAAATCAGGCGCATTCTCAAAGGGTACGAAATCAACAGTACCGCCGATGGTGGTGCGCAACCCCTCGGTCGGGAACCGCGTGATGGAATGGATCCCGGAGACCCCGGCTGTAAGCTTCGCCCAATTCTCTTCCTTGCCCTGACCGAGCGAGGTGACGACACCCATGCCGGTGACCACGACAACGGGACGGCCCTGCTTATCCTTGGAGGAGCTGTGCATGATCGTTCTCCTTACACCGCCTCGACGAGGCCCATGCCCTCGCCGCGCCAATGGCCGATGGACGTGACGACTGCCTGCTTGATGCGGCGTTTCACCACCGCCTCACTGGTAGAATCGCCAATGGGATGAACGGCTTCGCCCTTCGAGACCATGAGCGCGCCGAGCGCGACATTGGCCGGGAATTGTGCCTCAAGCCCATGCCCGATCACAGAACCGGTCGCACGGAAGGGGATGCGTTTGCCATCCAACATCTCCCGCTCAATGGCGGTTGGCAATGCGACGCCGCTCGCGCCGGACACGACTACCGTGGCACCCGGCGTCAAGCGAGGCGAGAGCGCGTTCCACTGCACGGCCAGCGAATGTTCGGCCTGGCCAGCGCGGCGCGGGGTGCGGTCGGAAGACACCGAGGAGAGCTTGGCGATGGGCGTGACACCGCGCTTTTCCGCATGGCTGCGTGCTTCAATGACCAGGAAGGCGCCGATTGAGCCGAGCACCATGCCGCCGCCGGCCGCCTGACGCTCCCACACGGGCTCCCAAGGCTTCGCCCAGTTCATGCGCGCGAATTCGTAGTGGAGCACCACATCGGGGCGCTCTGCCGAATAGGCGCCGCCCGCGAGGAAGAGATCGCCTTGGCCGGCGTGACAGCGCGCAACGGCCACCCGCACCGCGTCAACGCCCGCCATTTCCTCGCCCATGAAGGTGCGCGATGACCCGACAACGCCGTGAACAATGGAAATGTTGCCCGCGAGCAAATTGGACAATTGCGCCAAGAACAGGGTCGGCCGCAGATCATTCATTAGGCGGTCGTTGAGATAACGCCCGGCATCATTGGCTGACGAAAGGCCCGACAGTACAGAGACATCCACCGCATTATCGCGCTCGCCACCGCCTGCCGCGACAACCATATGCATGGCCGAGAGCAACGATTTGTCGCCCTTCACCTTGGCATCATCGAGCGCGAGGCCGGCCGCATAGGTGCCAAGGCGCTGCCAGGCTTCCATCTGGCGGCGATCGCCACGATCTGGAATTTGCTTTGCAATATCAATCGCAACGGCGGGATGAACCTGGTAGGGCGAATAGGTTGTCTGATCGATCTTCAGCCAATCGTCCTTGGATCCGGTCAGCGCAGACCAATGGGCATCAAGACCTTCGCCAAGCGCGGTCACGAGACCGATGCCGGTAATCCAGGCTTCACGATCGGTCGACGGTGCGGGCAAGGCCATGCGGACGTCCTGTTAGAACAAGGGAACGTGGGACTTATCCGGGCAGGGGGTAGAAAGGCAAGGGGCGAGGCCCGAGCACTTGCCGCAAAGTGGGTCTCACGCCTGATCGAAGGGGAAAGCCAATCGTTCGCCCCATTCGCGCACCATGGCTGCGAAGGCGGGGTCCGGGAACGGTTTCACTGCGAAACGGATCTCCGCTTCGGCCACTTTCTTGCCCTCGCGGGTGATGTGGGCCTTGGTGGCCGCATAGCCCGAACCCTCTGCGAGCAGGGTCGCGTGAACCACCAGCGGCGTTGAGGGCGGCACGAAATCGCGCATCTTCGCCTTCTCGACCTGGATCAAGAAGGGCATGGCGGTGAGCTTATTGCGGCCGAGGATAAGCCAGCCGGAGGTCTGGGCCATGGCCTCGATCATCAACACGCCGGGCAGCAGCGGATAGCCTGGAAAATGGCCTTCAAACACCGGGCTTTCAGCAGGCACGTCGGCTGCCGCCGAAAGGGTCCCTGTCGTCGCGTCGAAAGACACGACGCGCGTAATCATTTGAAACGTTTCAAGACGCATCGCGCGGGCCCCGAGCTTCGCCGCGACGATTACGCGTTCTTGGCCGCAACCAATTCGTCGATCTTCGCGCAGAGGGCGCCGAGCACGAAATAATCTTCGGTCTTGGCTTTGCCTTCGTTGACCTCTTGGGTCCACTTTTCCAGGGGAAGCTTGATGCCGAAAGCCTTGTCGATCGCAAAGGCGATGTCGAGGAAGTCGAGCGAATCGATGCCGAGATCGTCGATGGAGTGGCTCTGCTCCGAAATCTTTTCCAGCGGGATATCGCAGGTTTCGGAAATGATTTTCTGGACGGTCTCGAAGGTGGACATCGAAATTCTCCTTGAATTCTCGCTTGAGGCCGGAAACTGGGGCACAACAAAGCGAGCGCCTCGGCAAGGCGTCTCGGTTAGTTGGGTTCTCCATAGAGGACACCTAGCCGGGCATCAACCCTTGATGTTCTGATGTTTTCATTGTCGCCCCTGCGAGTCCCGTGGGGCTCGTGTCGACTGCGGGACGGTTGACGACGCCGTCCTGCGCCTCTAGGCACCACGACCTTGTATTTTTCGGAGCACACGCACCATGCGAGCCCTTCGCCTCCACGGTGATCGCGACGTCCGCCTTGAGGATATCGAGGATGCCCCCGCCCCTGGCGAGGGTGAGGTTCGCATCACCATCTCAGCCGTTGCCTTGAATCACATCGATGTCTGGGGCTTCCGCGGCATGGCCTTCGCCAAGCGCAAGATGCCGCTGGTCGTGGGAGCCGAGGCCTCGGGCACCATCGAGTCGGTCGGTCCCGGCGTTACCACTTTCAAGGTGGGCGATCCCGTCGCCATGTTCGGCGCCAAGACCTGCGGCACCTGCAAATATTGCCGCTCGAACCGCGATAA
>JBAWYY010000116.1:0-7875 GCA_037143285.1 Alphaproteobacteria bacterium
ATGAGCGTGTCCGCCCGCTCCATTGCCCATGACGGCTGGGCGCTGGTCAGGGACCCCGGTTTTATCGGCTATACCGGCGTCGCGGCCTTTTTCAATTGTACCTTCTTTACTTTTGTCGGTGGTGCGCCCCACGTGGTCGTCACGGTCATGGGGCTCAGCGCCAAGACCTATGGACTGTGGTTCGCCCTCATCGCGTTCGGTTACATGATCGGCAATGCCATTTCCGGCCGCTTTAGCCAGCGTTTCGGCATCGATCGCATGCTGCGCTTCGGCGTGCTCTTAGGGTTGGTCGGCGCCATCCTTCAATTCGCCTTGATGGCGCTGAACATGATCAACACGCCCTTTGGGCTGTTCCTGCCCCAAGCGATCATCGCTGTCGGCAACGGCTTGGTGCTGCCGAGTGCCTATGCAGGTGCTGTCAGCGTCAATCCACGCATTGCGGGGTCCGCGTCCGGCCTCACAGGATCGGTCCAAATGCTGCTTGCGGCCATCATGTCCCAATTCTCGGGCATGGCGGTCGGCTACACTTTAAGCGGCTCACCGATGATCATCATGATCTCGGTCGAGGCGATCCTCGCCTTCCTGACCTATCTCTATTTGCGCCGCTATCTCGCGTCCGTCGCGGCCTGAAGCAGCACGAACCAGGGCCCAGCCTCGGGCCGGCAGAGCGTACCGGGCTCGCGATCTTCAAAGCAGGCGCCAGCGCTACGGCTTCCAACTGCAAGGGCGCCTGATCGGCTGAGCGGCAGATCGCGCTTAGCAACGGAGTTCAGCACATTGCCGCCGACGACCGTCATGGTGCGGCTTCCCGCATCGCGGGCTGTGACAATGTCGCAGTGCAGATTGACGATGCGCCGCTCGCCCGCCGCATAGGCGCCGATCAGGGCTGCGAACAGAGGCGCGCCACTCGGCAGGCCTTCACTCGGATGCCGGTGCAGGCACAGGAGATCGCCGGCGCGGGCGCGGGTCCGCCAGGGGTCGCAGGCGCGATAAAACGAACTGCTGCCTGCCCCGATCACATCGGCGACGGCGCGCTTTGCGGCCTCCGTGACATAGTCGACATGGGTAGGCGAGGCCGTAAACCGGCTCGATGCGACGCCGGCTTGAATGACCACGTGGGAGACGAAGGCTGCGGACCAGGCGACATCCGCCATCCCCGCACGCATCAACGCTTGGGCAACGGCCTCGCGCTCGGGCGCAGCCATACCGCGTCCCGCCCGCTCCAGCAGGTCGCTGAGCGGGAGGTTGTCTGGGGTTGCCGAGGCATCAGGGCTCGCAATGCGGCCGGGCTCGCGGCGCACCGAGAGGGGGTTGGCCGCGACCGAACCAAGGCTTTCCCAATAGCGCAGCACCTGACGCCAGGGCGTTGGGCTCCCCGGGCGCCCCGTATCGGTTTCAGTCGCCCCAAAGCGAAGCAGGCGGCCCGTTCTGTCGATGACATGACCGCCGAAGGCCTGGTGCTCGCGCAAGGCGCCGGCGGCGATCTCAATGGCGAGATGAGAGGGCGCCTCGCGGGCGGTGGCGCGGCACAGGCGATCAAGCGCTGAAACGTCCGGCGCGGTTAAGGGCGCGGCACGGCCTTGTACGGGGTGAAGCAAAGGGGCGAGGGCGAGGAGCGCTGAAGGGACTAGGCGCGCCCAACCGCTTCTCACCGGGGCACCGAGCCGTCGCGAATGAGGATCTCGCCTGCGAGATAGAGCGAGCCCGTGATGAGAACCCGTGGCGGCTGACCGGCTGCTGCCGCCGATCGCACCTCCGCACAGGCCACGTCAAAGCTTTCGGCAGGCGTTGCATTGAGCGCAATGGAGCGTGCAGCTTCCGCCAGGGCTTCAGGCGTCAGACCTGCGGGATAGTCAAAGGGCACGGTCAGAATGCGCGGGTCGAGCGGGGCGAAGTGCCCGAGGAAGCCGCGAGGGTCTTTTGTCGAGATCATCCCACAGATCATGACCAGCGGGCGGGGCGCGCGGGCATTCATTTCGCGGATGGCTTCCGCCAAAACTTCGCCACCCCCGATATTGTGGCCGCCATCGAGCCAGATCTCGCTGTCCTTCGGTAAAAGGTCAGTCAATTTGCCCGTGAGGCGCTGCAAGCGTGCCGGCCAAGACACGGTTGTGAGGCCCGTTGCAACGGATTGGGCGTCGATCTTGAAGCCGGCAGCGGACAAAGCCGCAATGGCCGTGCCCGCATTCTCAAATTGATGGGCGCCCGGAAGCTTTGGTGCTGGGCCCTCGATCAAACCATCATCATCCTGATAGACGAAACGACCATTTTCCTGGCGTGCAAACCAATCGAGACCGGAGATGGACAGTCGCGCGCGTGCTTTGTCGGCCACCTGTTCGATGACAGCCAGTGCATCTGGCGTCTGGCGTGAGACCACAACCGGCCGGCCGCGCTTGATGATGCCGGCCTTCTCGCCTGCGATTTTCGGCACGGTGTCGCCGAGATAATCGGCATGGTCCATGGATACAGAGGTGATGACGCTCGCGCGTGGCCGGTCGATCACATTGGTCGCGTCGAGACGTCCGCCCATGCCGACCTCAAGCAGCAGCACATCGGCGGCATGGCGTGAGAACAAGAGGAAGCCCGCAGCAGTGGTGATCTCGAATTGGGTGATCGGCGCGCCACCATTGCGCCGTTCCACTTCAAGGAGCACCTCGGCCAAGGTCTCGTCGTCCACGAGGGTTCCCGCGAGGCGAAAGCGCTCATGAAAGCGCACGAGATGGGGCGAGGTATAGACATGCACTTTGCGTCCGGAGGCCTCTAGCATCGCGCGCATGAAGGCGGTGGTCGAGCCCTTGCCATTGGTGCCGGCCACATGAATCACGGGCGGTAGATGCTTGTGCGGATCACCGAGGGACGCCAGCGCCCGCTCCATGCGATCGAGCGACATGTCGATCTTCTTGGGGTGGAGCTGGGTCAGCCGCTCCAGAATGGCATTGATCGGTGTCATGGCCTTGGATCGCAGTTAGGTTGCCTCAGGCTGCAGCAACGTCTTGGGCAGGCGCCTTCATGAAGATGCGGCAGAGACGCGCAAGGGTGTCGCGCAGCTCGTGGCGGCTCACGACCATGTCCACCATGCCGTGGTCTTTGAGAGATTCCGCGCGCTGGAAGCCTTCCGGCAGCTTTTCGCGAATGGTCTGCTCGATCACGCGAGGTCCGGCAAAGCCGATGAGGGCACCGGGTTCAGCAATGTGGACATCGCCGAGCATGGCATAGCTCGCGGTGACGCCGCCGGTCGTCGGGTTCGTGAGCACGACGATATAGGGTAGTTTTGCCGCCCGGAGCGCCTGGACCGCCACCGTCGTCCGCGGCATCTGCATGAGCGACAGGATGCCCTCCTGCATGCGTGCGCCGCCAGACGCCGTGAACATGATGAAGGGCGTACCCTTGTCCACCGCAGTCATCATGCCCTTGACGATGGCTTCGCCAGCGCCGGTGCCAAGCGACCCCGCCATGAAGTCCATATCCTGAACCGCGACGGTGACCGGGAGCCCGTCGAGCTTGCCATAGCCAACGCGGATCGCGTCCTGCATGCCGGTTTTCGCGCGCGCATCGCGCAGGCGGTCGACATAGCGCTTCTCGTCGCGGAATTTCAGCGGGTCTACCGGCACATCAGGCAAAGCGACATCGAACCAGGTGCCGCCGTCAAAGATCGAGCGCAGGCGCGCCGCCGAGCCCATGCGCATATGGACACCGGAGCCGGGGATGACGAAGAGGTTCTGTTCGAGATCCTTGTGAAACACCATTTGCCCGGTTTCCGGGCATTTGATCCACAGGTTCTCCGGCGTCTCGCGCTTCAGGAACGAGCGGATTTTCGGTCGGACGACGTCGGTGATCCA
This sequence comes from Alphaproteobacteria bacterium, assembly GCA_037143285.1. Lineage (GTDB taxonomy): Bacteria > Pseudomonadota > Alphaproteobacteria > Rhizobiales > Phreatobacteraceae > Phreatobacter. Next base: position 3,840 of record JBAWYY010000116.1, read on the forward strand.
ATTCATCGCGAGTGGGTCCTCATAGCGCCGGCGGGCAGGCGGGCCGGATCAATATAGGCATTGCAGCCGCGCTGCGCGACAGGGTCGGTGACGCAAACACCATAGGACGTTGCCAAGTTACTCAGCAGCCTTGCGGGCATCACGCACGCCGGCGGCAATTGAGGCGACGAGATCAAGCACGGCGGAGACGCTTTTCGGGCCGGCCTTGCCGCCTGCATCCAGCGATCCGCGGAGCGCATCGATCAAGGCCGAGCCAACCACGACCGCATCAGCGCCACGGGCGACTGCTGCCGCATGTTCGGCGTTCTTCACCCCGAAGCCCACGGCAACCGGCAGCTTGGTGTGCCGCTTGATGCGGGCGACCGCTTGGCTGGTCTTGCCGAAATCGGGAGTGGCAGAACCAGTGATACCGGTGATCGAGACGTAATAGACGAAGCCCGAGGTATTGGTGAGCACGGTCGGCAGGCGACGGTCGTCGGTCGTTGGCGTTGCGAGCCGAATGAAGGCGAGCCCTGCGGCCAGCGCCGGCAGGCAAAGCTCGGCATCTTCTTCCGGCGGCAAATCGACCACGATCAGCCCGTCGACGCCTGCGGCTTTTGCGCGGGTCAGAAAGGTCTCAACGCCCATCACATAGATCGGGTTGTAATAGCCCATCAGGACGATGGGCGTCGTCTGATCGAAGCTGCGGAACCAAGTGACATCTTCAAGGGTGCGGATGAGCGTCTGCCCGCCTTTGAGCGAGCGCAGACCTGCCGCCTGAACGGTCGGGCCGTCGGCCATGGGATCGGTGAAGGGCATGCCGAACTCGATCACATCGGCGCCGGCAGCCGGCAGGCCCTTCATGATCGCGCGGGCGGTTTCGCGGTCGGGATCGCCGCTCATGATATAGGTGACGAGCCCTGCGCGGCCGGCGCGGGCGAGTTCTTCGAAACGGGTATCGAGGCGACTGGTCATGGCCGCGCGGTTAGCACGATGTTCGGCGGAAGACGAGTCCAAGGTGAGGAATTAGCCTTGCCCTGGGCGCGGACGAGACCCCTCGGGGCCTCGTGCGCATGGCTTCTGCGAGCGTTACATCCCACCCAGATGGTCGGCTACCGTGAAGATATCTTTGTCGCCACGACCGCAAAGGTTCATCACCATCAGGTGGTCTTTGGGCTTGGTCGGCGCGATTTCGGCGACTTTTGCCAGCGCATGGGCAGGCTCGAGGGCGGGAATGATACCCTCGAGCTTGCAGCAGAGTTGGAAGGCCGCCAGCGCCTCGTCATCGGTCGCCGAGAGATAGGTCACGCGGCCCTGATCATGGAGATAGGCGTGTTCCGGGCCGATGCCGGGATAGTCGAGACCTGCCGAGATCGAATGGGCGTCTTTGATCTGGCCGTCTTCGTCCATCAAGAGATAGGTTCGGTTGCCATGGAGCACGCCGGCGCGGCCGCCATTGAGGGAGGCTGCATGAAGGCCTGAGGAAATGCCGTGGCCTGCCGCTTCCACGCCATAGATCTCCACCGACTTGTCGTCGAGGAAGGGGTGGAACAGGCCCAGTGCATTCGACCCACCACCGATGGCCGCGATCAGGCTGTCGGGCAGGCGACCCTCGGCCTCCTGCATCTGCCAGCGCGTCTCGGTGCCGATGATCGATTGGAAATCGCGCACCATGGCGGGATAGGGATGGGGGCCTGCAACAGTGCCGATGCAATAGAAGGTGTCGGCGACATTGGTCACCCAGTCGCGCAGCGCATCATTCATGGCGTCTTTGAGCGTCTGTGAACCCGAGGTCACCGGGATCACCTCCGCACCCAGCATTTTCATGCGGAAGACATTGGGCTTTTGCCGCTCGACGTCGACCGCGCCCATATAGACGACGCATTGCAGGCCGAAGCGCGCGCACAGCGTTGCGGTTGCGACCCCATGCTGACCGGCGCCGGTCTCAGCGATGATCCGCTTCTTGCCCATGCGCAGCGCCAGCATGATCTGGCCCAGCACATTGTTCACCTTATGCGCGCCGGTATGGTTCAACTCGTCGCGCTTGAAATAGATCTTTGCGCCGCCGAGATGCTCGGTCAGCCGCTCGGCGTAATAGAGCGGGCTCGGACGGCCGACATAGTGCTTGAGATAGCCGTCCATTTCCGTGCGAAAGGCCGGATCGGCTTTTGCCGTCTCATAGGCCGCCTCCAGTTGCAGGATCAATGGCATCAAGGTCTCGGCGACGAAGCGTCCGCCATAGAGCCCGAAGCGGCCGTGTTCATCGGGGCCGGTGCGGAAGGAATTGGGCGTTGCAGGCGCGTTCATGGGCGTGATCCAACGAGGTTGCGGACAATCGACGGAATGCCGATCTCGTCCGCGGCTCTCCGGGCTTGTGCCACGAAAGCCGTGATCTTGTCCGGGTCCTTAATGCCCGGGGCACTTTCGACACCGCTGGAGACATCGACCCCCGGCAAGCGGGTGGCCCTGATGGCCTCAGCGACATTATCCGGTGTCAGGCCACCGGAAAGCATAACGGGGACGCCGGGGTCAAGGCCCGCGACCAGGCGCCAGTCAAAGACGCGGCCATTGCCGCCGGGCAAACTCGAGTCCTTCGGCGGCTTCGCATCAACCATCACGAGGTCGCAGACGCGGGCATAGCCTGGGATGGCGTCGAGATCGCCAGCTTCTGCTACCCCGATCGCTTTCATCACTTTGACGCCGAAGCGGGCGCGAATATCGGCGACCCGTTCGGGCGTCTCATGCCCGTGCAGCTGAATGATGTCCGGCTTCAAATCGCGCATCACGTCGGCGAGAAAATCGTCCGGGGGATCAACGGTCAGAGCCACCACGCCAGCGCGGCCGCAGGTCTTGCCGGAGAGCGTGCAGGCGGTGGCGAGCGAGACATTGCGCGGCGACTTCGGGAAGAAGACGAGCCCGATCAGATCCGCGCCTGCTTCGACGGAGGCGTTGACGGCTGGGACAGAGTTGAGACCACAGATTTTGACAAGAAAGGTCATGGCCTGCAGGTAGGCCATTTCTCGCTTGGACAAAAGGGGTTCTCGCGCGCTGGCGCATCGTGCCCCGGTCGCGCGGCCTCAGCCGTCGAGCTGTTCGGTTTCTAGCGCTTGCCAGACCAGCATGGCTGCGGCGAGATCTTCAACAGCTGTCCCGACCGATTTGAACAGCGTGATTTCATCAGCACTTTGGCGTCCCGGGTGCTTGCCGCGGGTGAGATCATAGAGGTCGGCGAGCACATCGCTCTCGCGGATCACGCCGCGTTTGATGGGGTCGACGATGTCGCCGGCCTCTTTCAAGCCACCGGTGCGGGTGTCGACAAAGAGGCGCGCCCGAACAACCGCTGCATCATCGGTCTCGCGCATGGCCGGCGTATAGCCGCCGACCAGATCGAGATGCGCGCCGGGCTTTAGCCAATTGCCGGAGACCACGGGATTTGTCGCGATGGTGGCGCAGGAGACGATGTCGGCGTTGCGGACGGCTGTTTCGAGGTCGGTGGCAATCGGGATTGTCACGCCCGGCAAGGTGCCATCCAGCCCCTCGGCCAATTGCTCTGCGCGGTCGCGGCTGCGATTCCAGATCGTTACCCGCCGGATCGGCCGTGCCGCGCAATGAGCGCGGATGAGGTGGGGCGCGAGCGCGCCGGCGCCTACCTGAACGAGGCTGTGAGCCTTCGGATTGGCGAGATAGCGGGCCGCGAGTGCGCTCGCCGCTGCCGTTCGCCAGACCGTCAAGGTCGTGCCGTCCATGACAGCAAGGGGCCGGCCGGTCGCGCCGTCTGCCAGCACATAGGAGCCATAAACTGCCGGCAGGTTCCGGTTGGCATTGCCGGGATGGACGGTGACGATCTTGGTCCCGACAAAAGGTTGGAGACCCGAACCCGTCCATGCCGGCATCAGGAGCAGCATGGCATCGGGCTCGCCCGGGCGCGGCAGGGGGTGATGGTGGCGAAGCGGCACGGTGATCTCACCGCGAAAGGCGTCCGCCAAGGCGTCGGCCAGCACGGTGGGGCTGAGCACGCGGGCAATATCTTCGGCTGTGATAACCCGCATAATAGGTG
>JBAWYY010000117.1:0-7865 GCA_037143285.1 Alphaproteobacteria bacterium
CTTGATGAACGCGCCGCGCAAGCCTGACGGCCCGCCGCTCCGCAGCGGCCTGCCCTATAGCCGTATCGCCCATATTGCTGAAGATATGGTGCCCTTCGTGGCCCTTGCCGAGGGCCTACGCGACGCGGGCCTTTCATCGCCCGAGATCGAAGCGGTTGATCTTGATCAGGGTTTTCTGATCCTTGAGGATTTGGGGCAAGAGCCGGTGGTGGCCGATGGCGCGCCGATCCCGGAGCGTTATGCCTGCGCTATCGACGCGCTCGCAATGTTGCATTCTCGCGCCCGCCCGTCAGTGCTCGCGACCCCAAAGGGACCCTATTCGATCCCGGCCTATGATAGCGGTGCCCTCTCCATCGAGGTGGAACTGCTGACCGATTGGTACATTCCGCGCTGGGGCGGCATTGTGCCGTCCAGCGAAAAGCGGGTCTTCGTTCAGGCTTGGCACGAACTCTTCGCCGAGGTTGAGGCTGAGCCTCCAACTTGGGTATTGCGTGATTATCACTCGCCCAATCTCATCTGGCTTACAGACCGCGAGGGTGTGGAGCGGGTCGGCATCATCGACTTCCAAGACGCTGTCATGGGGCCGGCTGCCTATGATGTCGTGTCGCTTCTTCAGGATGCGCGTGTCACGGTCCCCGAGGCGCTCGAACTACAACTGATCGGGCGCTATGCCGCGGCGCGCAAACAAGCCGACCCAACTTTTGACATGGGACGTTTTGCGAGGCTCTACGCGATCCTCGGTTCCCAGCGCGCGACAAAGATCTTAGGGATTTTCGCCCGCCTCGATAAGCGCGACGGCAAGCCGCAATATATCGCTCATATGCCGCGCATCTGGACCTATCTTCAGCGTGGGCTTGCCCATCCAGCGCTTGCCTCCGTGAAGCGGTGGGTCGACCTGCGCGTGCCACAACCGTCATGACGGCGATCACCACCGCGATGGTGCTGGCAGGCGGGCTCGGGACCCGCATGCGCCCGATCACCAACACGATCCCGAAGCCGCTTGTCTCGGTCGCGGGCAAGACCATGCTCGACCGCGCGCTAGATCCGCTCGGCGAAGCCGGCATCGAAACCGTAGTGGTCAATGTCCACTACCTCGCGGATCAGATCGAACAGGCGGTGTCAGCGCGGTCGCGGCCAAAGGTGATTATCTCCGACGAGCGTGAGGCCCTGCTTGATTCCGGCGGCGGCGTCCGCAAGGCGCTCGACCATCTGGGCGATGTCTTCATCATCAGCAATGCCGATAGTTTTTGGCGCGATGCAGGCACCTCTAATATCGCCCGCCTTATGGCAACGTTTGACCCGGCCGTGATGGATACGCTTCTGCTCCTCGCCACCCTTGCGGGGTCGGTCGGCTTTGATGGCGCGGGCGATTTTTTCCTCGGCGCCGACGGGCGACTAGAGCGTCGCGGCACGCGACCTTCCGCCCCCTATGTCTATGCGGGTGCTGCCGTGATGACCCGCTCAGACTTTGTGAGCCGTCAGATCGGCGAGGTCTTTTCGCTCAACGCGCTCTGGAACGCATCGCTGGCGCGCGGGCGCCTCCACGGCCTCGTCCTCGATGGACTTTGGCTGCATGTCGGAACGCCCGATGCCATTGGCGAGGCGGAGGCAGCGCTCGCCCGCTAACGGGCTTCTCAATTGTTGCTTCCCTTCGAGGGCTAGGGCGTGTAGACCCCCGCCCTTCCTTTCGTCACGCCCGGTCCGATCCCGGGGAAGGGCATCATGGCTAAACGTTTTGAAACGGGCACGGGCCCGTCCCAGCGACAATTGCGCGTCGGCGAACTTATGCGGCACGCACTCGCCGATATTCTCTCTCGCGGCGAGGTTCATGACCCCGTGCTGCAGTCGCAGGTGATCACGGTGCCGGAAGTGCGGATGACGGCGGACCTGAAGCTTGCAACCGTCTTCGTCATGCCGCTGCTCGGCAAGGACGGCGAGGCAGTGATCTCGGCGCTTGCCCGCAACAAACGCTATCTGCGCGGCGAGATGGCGCGGCGGACAGCGCTTAAATTTGCTCCCGATCTGCGCTTCCGCATCGACGAATCCTTCGAAACCGGCTCGCGCATTGACGCTGTCCTCGGTTCTGAGGCTGTGCGTCGCGATACAGCAAAGCCCGAGGACGAGAGCGAACACGAGGACGACCGATGACAGATCCCCGTCCGCCCCGCCCGAAAAAGGTCGACGTTCACGGCTGGGTCGTCCTCGATAAGCCGATCGATGTCACGTCCACTCATGCCGTTTCCCAAGTGCGCCGGCTCTTCAATGCGAAGAAGGGCGGCCATGCCGGCACGCTTGATCCCCTTGCGACCGGCCTCTTGCCCATTGCATTGGGCGAGGCCACGAAGACCGTTCCCTTTGTGATGGATGGTCGCAAAACCTATCGCTTCGATGTCACGTGGGGCGCTGAGACCGCGACCGACGACACCGAAGGCGAGGTCGTTGCGACCTCCGAGACGCGCCCGACGCGTGAGGCCGTCGAAGCCCTTTTGCCGCGCTACACCGGCACGATCATGCAAGTGCCGCCGGCTTTCTCCGCCATTAAGGTGGACGGCGAGCGTGCCTATGATCTTGCGCGTGATGGCGAGACCCCGGTTCTCGCGGCCCGGCCTGTGATCATTGATGTGCTGCGCCTCGTCGCCTTCGACACGGACAAGGCAACCTTCGAAGCCGAATGCGGCAAGGGCACCTATGTTCGCTCCATTGCCCGCGACATCGGCCGCGACCTCGGCTGTCGAGGTCATGTCACCGCACTGCGGCGCACGCGCGTTGGCCCCTTCAACGAGGACGACACCGTCGGGCTCGATGAACTTGGCGAGCTCATGCGCGGCGAAGTGGCCGATCAGACGCTGGACGATGCGCTCTTACCCGTTGAGGCAGCGCTTGCCGATGTTCCCGAAATCAAGGTCACCCGCGATATCGCAGCGCGCCTCGTACGCGGCCAAAGCGCGATGATTCGCGGTCGCGACGCGCCGGTGAAGGGACCTTGCTGGGTCAGCGCCGGCGGCGATCCCATCGCGCTCGCCGAGATCGAAGGCGGTGAAATCGTGCCGAAACGCGTGTTTGTTTTCGCGCCAGGCTAGCCGGCTTCACTCTATTCCCGACCATTCCTTGTTTCGCCCTATTTGGTCGTTTAGACAGCATCCCAACGGTGGGGCCCTTGTCCCCCCTCATCCTCCGACCCACGAGGGCTTCATGGATCGCATCCGAATTGTCGGCGGCCGAGAGCTCAACGGCACCATTCCGATTTCGGGCGCCAAAAACGCTGCGTTGCCGCTGATGATCGCGTCTCTCCTCACCGAGGATGAGCTGACGCTTGCCGATGTGCCGCGCCTATCCGACGTGTCGAACTTCGCGCGCATTCTCGGCAATCACGGCGTCGATGTAACGATCGCCGGCAAGCGCACAGGCGAAGAGGAATTGGTGGGCCAAACCGTTCGGCTCGCAGCGAGGTCCATCGTCGATACCACCGCGCCCTATTCGCTGGTCTCGACCATGCGGGCGAGCTTTTGGGTCGTTGCGCCGCTCCTAGCCCGCATGGGTGAAGCCAAGGTGTCCCTGCCCGGCGGCTGCGCCATCGGCACGCGTCCGGTCGATCTCCTGCTCATGGCGCTTGAGCGCCTCGGCGCGGTTATCGACATCGATGCGGGCTATGTGGTTGCCAAGGCGCCTCATGGCCTGAAGGGCGCTGAAATCAATTTTCCGAAGGTCACCGTGGGGGGCACCCATGTGGCCTTGATGGCGGCGGCGCTTGCTCAGGGCACGACGGTCATCACCAATGCGGCCCAAGAGCCTGAGGTGACCGATCTCGCCGAATGCCTCGTCAAGATGGGCGCCCGCATCAAGGGCATCGGGACGTCGACCCTTGAGATCACCGGCGTTTCGCGTCTGCGGGGCACCCATCACGCGGTCGTTCCCGATCGGATCGAGACCGGCACCTATGCCATGTGCGTTGCCATGGCAGGCGGCGATGTGCTGCTCGCCGGTGCGCGGCCCGAACTCCTGCAGTCAGCGCTCGATGTCCTGACCGAAGCGGGTGCCGAGATCACCTCGACCAATGCCGGCATTCGCGTGAAGCGCAATGGCCACGGCCTTTCGCCTGTGACGGTGACCACCTCACCATTCCCCGGCTTCCCCACCGATCTGCAAGCGCAATTGATGGGCCTGATGACGCGGGCCAAGGGCACCTCGCGCATTACCGAGACCATCTTCGAAAACCGCTTCATGCATGTCCAAGAGCTCGCTCGTCTTGGCGCGCATATCCATCTCGACGGCCAGACCGCGACCGTTGAGGGGGTCGATGTCCTCAAAGGCGCCCCCGTCATGGCGACCGATCTGCGCGCATCTGTGTCGCTGGTGATTGCCGCGCTTGCCGCCCAAGGCGAGACGCTGGTCAATCGCGTCTATCACCTTGATCGCGGCTTTGAACGTCTCGAGACCAAGCTCATAGCTTGTGGCGCGGAAATCGAGCGAATCGGCGCGAGTTAACGCCTTCTGGACCTTGGCAATTGCGGCCCGGAGCACCACCTGCAAGCCATGACCCAAGATTTGCCCGCGACACCGCTGAAGCTCGCTGTCCTCGACGTCGAAGACCTCGAGGTCCTGTCCGCCCATCTCCAGGACGCGATCCTGAAGGCGGCCGACATCGCCTATTTGCCGAAAGAGCGCCGCTTAGCCTTCGTCTGTAATCGCTTTGACTGGGAAGGTGCTCTGGACGGCGAGCGCCGCAGGCGCCGCACCGGTGCTCATTTTGAGCGGGTCTTGAAGGTGCAATCGCGCGACATCCCGAAAGACGGGGAAGCCGTGTTGAACTTGCTGGCGATCACTTTCACGCCCGGTGAAGCCCCCAGCGGCACGGTCGAACTCGCCTTTTCAGGCGGCGCGGGGCTTAGGCTCCACGTTGAATGCATCGAAGCCGCGATGAATGATCTCGGCCCCATGTGGTCCTGCGAAGCGGCCCCCAGTCACGCGTGACGCCGCTTCCCAGCGTCACATGGGAGGCTTAGGTTGGTGCCATGCTGCAAGTCGCAACACCCGAAGCCGCCGTCGATCTCCTCGTTGAACGCTACGCCGCTGCCACATCGGCGTTAAAAGCGTGTCTCGCCCGTTATCTCGCCGGTGGTGATCCGCCGACGCCCAACGAACGCGCATCCTTCGTGTACCCGGAACTCGTCGTCACCTATGCGCCGGACCGGCAGTCGCCGCGCACAAGACGCGCCTATGCCAAGTTTTCTGAGCCTGGCGTCTACACGACCACGGTTACGCAACCCCAGGCCTTTCGTCGCTACCTCCTTGATCAACTCGGGCCTCTCGTCGCCGAATATGGTGCAACCGTCGGCGTGCGCTCTAGCCTGCAAGAAATCCCCTATCCCTATGTGCTCGAAGGCGGCGATGAACTGACGGCAGGGTCCGCGACGCCCGCTGAACTTGCCCGTCACTTCCCCGTGCCGCTGCTCTCTCTCGTCGGTGACGAGATCGCCGATGGACTTTTCGTGGTTGCGCCCGGCGATCCGCGGCCGCTCTCGCTTTTTGACGCTGTGCGGGTTGATTATTCGCTGCGCCGCATCGTCCACTATACCGGCACCGATTGGCGTGCGATCGAGCCGTGGATCCTGCTCACCAACTATCATCGTTATGTCGATCAATTCGTTGTCTGGGCCGTTGCCGAGATTGAGGCCGGGCGCGCGTCAAGGCTCACCGCGCCGGGCGGCATCGTGGTCGATGCCACCACAACGACGGGTGCGGCCCAACGCATCCTCACCTCGGCCTGGCACCGCTTTCAGATGCCGGCCTATCACCTCGCGCGTGAGGGCGCCGAGGGCGTCACGCTTGTGAACATTGGCGTTGGTCCCTCGAACGCGAAAAACATCACCGACCATTTGGCGGTGCTGCGGCCCAATTGCTGGCTCATGGTCGGCCATTGCGGCGGCCTGAGGCGCGCTCAGGAAATCGGCGACTATGTGCTCGCCCACGCCTATTTGAGGCGTGATCGGATCCTCGATTCGCTGTTGCCCCCCGAGATCCCGATTCCGGCCCTCGCCGAGGTTCAGACAGCGCTGCAAGAGGCCTGTGCGGTGGTCACCGGCGAGAAGGGTGAGGCCTTAAAGCATCGTTTGCGCACGGGCACCGTGGTGACCAATGACGATCGAAATTGGGAGCTGCGCTTCGCCCAGGAAAAGCACGTGATCAATCTCTCGCGCGCCATTGCGGTTGATATGGAAAGCGGCACGATTGCGGCCCAGGGCTATCGGCTCCGGGTGCCCTACGGCACCTTGCTCTGCGTGTCCGACAAGCCGCTTCACGGCGAGATCAAGCTGCCGGGGGCTGCGAGCGCCTTCTATGCCAATGCGGTCTCCCAGCATCTCACCGTTGGCCTTGAGGCCATCGAGCGCTTGAAACAGGCCGGCGGCGCGGTCCATTCCCGCAAGCTTCGCAGCTTCGACGAGCCGCCATTCCGGTGATTGTCAGCGCGCGCGACCGAACATAGTGTGCGCCTGCATGCGGGCCACCGCATTAGGACGTAAACTCATAAAGGGCGGGCATTTTGACGCGAGGGAATTCGGAGATCAGATTTTTTCGGGCGACCGAAAGCAAACCTTTCGGTTTGCGAGGATCGACCGGAGAAATATGGTCCGAATTCGCCGCGCCTTCGGTGGGCTTGGGGAGCAAAACTGCCTCGGAACCGCCCCTCGCCTTGGCGCAAGCCAAGGCATCGGGCCGTTTCCGGTCATTTATACTCCCGAAGCCCATCAAAACGCTCACCCTTTATGAGTTTACGTCCTAGTCCTGGAGTTCCCCATGTCGCTCGCCGGCAAGCGTATTCTTCTCATCATCGGCGGTGGGATCGCGGCCTATAAGGCGCTGGAGACCATTCGCCGCCTGCAAGATCGGGGCGCTAAGGTGCGTGCGATCCTGACCAAAGCCGGCGCGGAATTCGTGACGCCTTTGTCGGTGGGGTCGCTTACCGGCGAGAAGGTGTTCACGGAACTCTTCTCGCTGACCGATGAAGCCGAGATGGGCCATATCGAGCTCTCGCGCGATGCCGATCTCCTCGTCGTTGCGCCGGCAACCGCCGATCTCATGGCGAAGATGGCCCACGGCATCGCCAATGATCTCGCCTCAACCGCGCTGCTTGCCACCGACAAACGGGTGCTGATCGCGCCCGCGATGAATGTGCGCATGTGGCTTGCACCCGCCACACAACGCAACATGAAGACGCTCCTCACCGACGGCGTGATGATGGTTGGCCCTAATGACGGCGGCATGGCCTGCGGCGAGTTCGGTCCGGGGCGCATGGCAGAGCCACTTGAAATCGTTGCAGCCGTCGAGAAAGCCTTAGCAGGGCCTGCTGCCCGTCCGCTCGCGGGCAAACGCGTCCTGGTGACCTCCGGTCCCACCCGCGAACCCATCGATCCCGTCCGCTACATTTCCAACCATTCGTCCGGCAAGCAGGGGCATGCGCTTGCCCGCGCCGCAGCTGAAGCCGGCGCCGAGGTGACGCTGATCAGCGGCCCCGTCGCCCTTGCCGATCCCGTGGGCGTGAAAGTGGTTCATGTCGAGAGCGCGCGCGACATGTTGGCTGCGGTTCAAGCGGCCTTGCCGGCCGATATCGCCATCTTTGCCGCAGCGGTGGCGGACTGGCGTGCAGCCGACATCGCGTCGGGGAAGCTAAAGAAAGGCGCGGGCGGACCGCCGACACTCTCCTTTGTCGAGAACCCCGACATTCTCGCGACCACTGCCCAGCTCAAAAGCGGGCGGCCTAGTCTGGTGGTGGGCTTTGCTGCCGAGACTGACGCGCTGATCGACAACGCCAAGGCGAAGCTTACCCGTAAGGGCTGCGATCTGATCGTTGCCAATGATGTGGCCAC
>JBAWYY010000118.1:0-7862 GCA_037143285.1 Alphaproteobacteria bacterium
CGTGACCTCGATGGAGAGGCTACCAAGTTTCATGCCATGACCAGACCGCGCGGAACCCCTCGCAAGACGCCGCTTTACGCTCGAAAAATAGGCAAAACGCGGGTCTACGCTTAAATTCGCGCCTATCGCCTTAGCGGCGCAAAAGGCCAAGGAGCCCGCGCGTAGACCCGTCGAGATTGGCCGCCTCGCCCTGCCCCGCAACCGCCGGCTCTAACGCGACGGCCAGCTCCTTGCCGAGCTCGACACCCCATTGGTCAAAGGCATTGATGCCCCAGATCGTCGCCATCACGAAGACCTTGTGTTCGTAAAGCGCAATGAGCATGCCCAGGGTGAAGGGATCGAGCTTCTTGTAGACGAAGGTGGTCGAGGGCCGATCGCCGGGGAAGACCCGGTGGGGGGCAAGCGCTTCGGCCTCCGCTGCGCTCATCCCCTTAGCGAGAAGCTGGCTGCGGGCCTCGTCTAGGGTTCGGCCCTTCATCAGCGCCTGGGATTGGGCGAGGCAATTGGCGACCAGAAGACGATGATGAACGGGATCGGCCTCATGAGGCTCGACCGCCACGAGAAAATCGGCGGGAATGATATCGGTGCCCTGATGCAGAAGCTGGAAGAACGCATGTTGCCCATTGGTGCCGGGCTCGCCCCAGATCACGGGGCCGGTTGATCCTACTACGGGTTCCCCGTTCATCCTGACCCGCTTGCCGAGGCTCTCCATATCAAGTTGCTGCAAATGGGCCGGAAAGCGTGCGAGCCGCTGCTCATAGGGAAGCACGGCATGGCTGGCATAGCCCATGATATTGCGATGCCAGAGCCCGAGCAGGCCCATGCGCACGGGAATATTGCGAGCCCAGGGCGCCGTTCTGAAGTGTTCGTCGACCTTGTGGGCGCCGGCGAGGAAGCGCTCGAAGTTCTTAGGGCCGATGGCAATCATCAGCGGCAGGCCAATGGCCGACCAGACCGAATAGCGGCCGCCGACCCAGTCCCAGAAGCGGAACATCCGATCTTCCGCGATGCCGAAGGCTGTGACGCCGGCCACATTGGTGGAGACCGCCGCAAAGTGGAAGCCGACAGCCTTATCGCCAAGTTTTGCCGCGATCCAATGCCGCGCGGTTGCGGCATTGGTCATGGTCTCAATGGTCGTAAAGGTCTTGGAGGAAATGACGACCAGTGTCCGCGCCGGATCAAGACCACTAAGCGTATCGGCCATATGGGCGCCGTCCACATTGGACACGAAGCGGACGCTGAGCGAACGCTTCCCATAGGGCGATAGCGCCAATGTCGCCATGGCCGGCCCGAGATCAGAGCCGCCAATGCCAATGTTCACGACCGTTGAGAAACGCTTGCCGCTGGCACCCCGCAATGAGCCGCTGCGGATAGCCTCGGCAAAAACAGCGCATTTTGCCCGTTCGGCACGGACATCGCCCATGACATCGCGGCCACCAACCGTCACAGGGCGATCAGACAAATTGCGCAGCGCTGTATGCAGGACCGCGCGCTTCTCGGTTGAGTTGATAGCTTCGCCCGCCAGCATTGCGTCGCGCTTCGCGGCCAAGTCCGCAGCATCGGCAAGAGCACCCAGCAGCGCCCATGTTTTGGCCGACGTCTTGGTTTTGGAGAAATCGGCGGTCAGCGGGCCGAGCCTCAGCGCGTTTTTCTCAAAGCGTTTGGGGTCGCCCGCAAAAAGCGCAGCAATAGAAGTCCCGGCCAAGGTCTTGGCATGGGCGTGGAGGGCATCGAAGGCCAGATCAGTCGCGGTCATGCTGTTCTTATGGGTGATGTGACGCGGCAAAGAGAGGATTGACGACCAAAATGGCGTCGACAAGTCCTATAAGGCCCAAGACAACAAAAAACCCCTACGACCTTTCGGCCGCAGGGGTCTTGTCTTCAGGCAGCCCGGCTAAGCCGGAATGCGATCACTTCTTTTCAGGCGTGCGAGCCTTGAGGGCCGCACCCAGAATGTCGCCGAGCGAGGCGCCTGAGTCAGTCGAACCGAACTGAGCCATAGCTTCCTTCTCTTCGGCCATTTCCAGCGCCTTGATCGACACCTGAACCTTGCGGCCCTTGCGGTCGAACATGATGACGCGGGCGTCGATCTTCTCGCCAGCGGCGAAGCGCTCGGGGCGCTGATCGTCGCGATCGCGGGCCAATTCGGCGCGCTTCACGAAGGTGGTGAGATCCGTGCCAACGATCTTCACTTCAAGACCGCCATCCTTGACCTCAAGGATTTCGCAGGTGACCACCTGGCCCTTGCGCAGTTCACCGGCATCAGCGAACGGATCACCGCCCACCTGCTTAACGCCGAGCGAAATGCGCTCCTTCTCCACGTCCACATCGAGGACCTGGGCGCGGATCATATCGCCCTTCTTGAAGTCTTCGATCACCTGCTCGCCCGGACGGTTCCAGTCGAGATCGGAGAGGTGGACCATGCCATCGACATCGCCGTCGAGACCGAGGAACAGACCGAACTCGGTCTTGTTCTTGACCTCGCCTTCGACAACGGTGCCCACCGGATGCTTCTCGATGAAGGCTTCCCAGGGGTTCTGGAGGGTCTGCTTGAGACCGAGCGAGATACGACGCTTGGCGCTGTCCACTTCGAGGATCGCCACTTCGACTTCCTGAGAGGTCGAAACGATCTTGCCGGGATGGACGTTCTTCTTGGTCCAGCTCATTTCCGAGACATGGATGAGGCCTTCGATCCCCGGCTCCAGCTCCACGAAGGCGCCGTAGTCGGTGATGTTGGTGACGCGACCGCTGATCTTGCCGCCAACGGGGTACTTCGCCTCGATGCCCTGCCACGGATCAGCCAAGAGCTGCTTCATGCCGAGCGAGATACGATGGGTCTCGTGGTTGATTTTGACGATCTTGACCTTGACCGACTGACCGATTGTCAACACTTCCGAGGGGTGGTTGACGCGGCGCCAGGCGATATCGGTGACGTGCAAGAGACCATCGATGCCGCCGAGATCCACGAAGGCACCGTAATCGGTGATGTTCTTCACCACGCCGTCGATCACCTGACCCTCTTCCAGGTTCTGGACGAGTTCGTGACGCTGTTCGGCGCGGGTTTCTTCCAGCACGGTGCGGCGCGAAACGACGATATTGCCGCGGCGGCGATCCATTTTCAGGATCTGGAAGGGCTGGGGCGTGTTCATCAGCGGGCCGACATCGCGGATCGGGCGAATATCAACCTGGCTGCGCGGCAAGAAGGCCACGGCACCGTCGAGATCGACGGTATAACCACCCTTGACCGTGTTGAAGATCGTGCCGGTGACTTTCTCGTTTGCCAGGAAGGCCTTCTCGAGCTTGACCCAGCTTTCTTCGCGGCGAGCCTTGTCGCGCGAGATGACGGCTTCACCGAGCGCGTTCTCGATCCGCTCGAGATAAACTTCGACGACATCGCCGATCTTGATGGCGCCTTCCCGGCCAGGGCCGACGAATTCTTTGAGCGCCACGCGCCCTTCGGTCTTGAGACCAACGTCGATGATCGCGAGATCCTTCTCGATCCCAACGACCGTGCCTTTGACAACGGCACCTTCATTCATCTCGGTGGTGCCGAAGCTCTCGGCCAAGAGGGCCGCGAAATCATCGCGGCTGGGGGTCATGCTAGAAAGCGAAGCCATGTGTTCTACGTCCTGCCCTGTCGCGCCGGGTTAAGTGTGGCCGCCGGTTCCGCTCGGGTCCGGGCGTCGGGCCGACGACCGGCGGATCCTGGATCAGGCTCCGTGGCGCTTGGGTCCCGTGCGGGTGACGGCATGAGTTGGATGTCTCGCGAACCGGGAGCGGTGCCGGAAGCGGGGCCCGTCCGAGGGCGGCAGCCCGTCGGGGGCCACGGCGTGGACGCAAGGCAAGTAGCCCGCACCGGCGGATCGACCCTAAATCGGCCCGCGAAGTGGGGTGCGATTACAGGAAATGGCGAGATTGAGCAAGTGGTCAGCGCGAATCATTCCGCCGGAATTGCCGGAATCGACCGTTGAGCGTCACGCTTTGCAAGCCGGCGACGGTCGGTGGCCATTTCAGCAGTCAGCCAATCCACAAAGGCACGCACCAGAGGACGCGCGCGATCAGCCCGTCGGTGGACGACAAAAAACGTTCCGGCACTGACCGAAGGCGTGGCGAACGGCACAACCAAGCGATCGGCGACCGCTGCGTCCCAAACCAGCGGGGCGAGGCCGAGGACAACGCCTTGGCCTTGGGCCGCGGCCTCAAGTGCTGAGGGCATTGTATCGAAGGAACGTGACGACCGTCCTCGAAGGCCAGGCACCCCGACCGCTGCCAGCCATTCAGGCCAGCCGGCGGTCCCTGATGTGAGATGGATGAGCGTGGCGTTCGCCAGATCTGCGGGGCTGCGCAAACTTGTGGCCAGGGACGGAGCGCACAAAGGCACGGCACGCAGGTCGATTAACTTTCGCGCGACCAGGCCTTGGGTCGGTTGTGTGACGTTACGGATCGCCACATCGATCCCGTCCTCATCCAGGTCGACGACACGGTTGGTGGTTTCAAACGCAAGGGATACCGCGGGGTGCTGCGCTTCGAACCGGGACAGGCGCGGTACCAGCCAAGAATTGGTGAACATGGACAAAGCGCTCACCTTCAACGTCGTCTGTTGCGACTGGAGCTGGGCTTCCTCGAAGCCTCTGGCCATGATCGACAGAGCGAGGTTCACCTCCGCCGACAATTGCCGCCCGCGCGGGGTGAGTTGAACGCGTCGAACTGCCCGCTCGAACAACGGTGCTCCGACAAGCGCCTCAAGGGCCGCGATCTGATGGCTAACAGCCGACGGCGTGACGCCCAGTTCAGCCGCTGCGTCACGAAAGCTCTCGAGGCGTCCGGCAACCGCGAAGACGCGCAACATGGACAGAGGCGGGAGGGTTTGATCTTTCATGCCCATAGATGAACGCAACTCAATCATGAGCGCAATCTCTCATGCGCGCCAATAGACAAAAGTGGTCTAAATGGTTGGCTCCTCAGATCGGAGCTCGACCCATGACCAATGCAACTACCGTCCCCGCCACCGCCTTTCATCGGAGTCTCGCCTTTTGGCTCGCAGCCGTGATCGGCGCCTTCCAAGCTGTGAATGCCGTCAGGGCCTTTGCAGATCCCTCAGGCTTTGCCGCCTTTTACGGCACGCCGATCATCGATCCTCGCGATATCGCCTTCATCTACGTCTACGCGCTCCGCACCAGCTTCATCGCGATTTTGGTCGCTTTCTTTCTGATCCGCCAACAAGTCGAGGCGCTCAAATGGATGGCGCTGGCAGCCCTCGTCATGCCGATTGGAGACGCGCTCCTCGTCACCCTCGCCCATGGATCGCCGCTGACGATCGCTCGCCACGTCGCAACTGCGATCTATCTTGGTGTCACGTTTTTGGTGTTCCGCCGCTACTTGGCGCGAACCACTGCCAGCTAGGTATCAGTGCGGGCGCCGGCACTGCGCCAGAAGGTGGGTGCGGATCGCTGGATCGGCGGTAAGGCCCGCCGCATGACGAAATGCCTCGTCGGCCTCATCGATTTTGCCAAGAAGGGTCATCACACGGGCCCGCGCAGCGAAATAGGGCTGATAGCTTTGTGCGTCTTTCGCCAGATGATCGAGGCGGGCAAGCGCATCATGCGGGGCACCCGCCTCAGCAAGAGCGACGGCATGGGCCACCGCCGCACCCATCGTTGGCGAAAGGCGAGCCAGAAAGGCATAGAGCCCGACCAGCGCCGGCCAATTGGTCTCACCCGTGATCGGCCGCTGGACATGGACCGACTGGATGGCCGCTTCGATCTGGAAGCGACCGGGACGCCCAAGGCCCGCAGCTTTGGTCAAGATCGTCTCTGCTTCGATGATCATGTCGCTGGACCAGAGTTCTGCGTCCTGTTGGTCGAGCGGCACGAAGCGGCCCTCGCCGTCGCGTCGGGCGGGTCGCCGCGCTTCAGAATAGAGCATGAGAGCGAGCAGGCCTTGGGCCTCGGGCTCGTCCGGGCAAAGGCCGATCAACACCCGCGCGAGCCATATCGCTTCGTCCCCAAGGCCGGCGCGCTTGGCATCATTGCCGTGAACATCCTCCCAGCCCGTACCGAAGGCTGCATAAATCGCGGAGAGGACCGCATCGAGGCGGGGCCCGAGTTGATCAGCATCGGGTAAGGCGAAAGCGATGCGGGCTTCGCGGATTTTCGTCTTGGCGCGCACGAGCCGCTGCCCCATGGCGGCCGGCGACACCAAAAAGCACTCCGCAATGCGAACCGCATCAAGGCCGAGCACCGTTTGCAACATCAGTGGCGCCTGAACAGCAGGATCCAAGGCCGGATGGGCGCAAACAAACATCAGCGCGAGCCGTTCGTCGGGAATCAAGGCTTGCTCCCGGTCATCGACCTCAGAGGTCATCAGATCAAGTGTTGCGCGCGAGGCCTCAACGACCGCCTTATGACGGCGATCATGGCCAAGCGCGCGGCGCGCGGTTGTGATGAGCCAAGCCTCCGGCCGCTCGGGAATACCGCGCTCCGGCCAGACTTGAAGGGCTAAGCTGAACGCCTCGGCGAGCGCATCTTCCGCGCTCGCCATGTCGCGCGTCCTGGCGGCGAGGATCGCCACCAGCTTGCCGTAGGATTCGCGCGCGGTCCGCTCTGCGGTGCGCCGTGCCGCATTCGGCTCAGGCGCCAGCACGGGGCATCGGCGGCATGCAGGGGCGCACTTCGACCGAGCCGTAGCTGGCCGCAGGGCTGCGCGCGGCCCATTCAAGCGCGGTATCGAGATCAGGCACCTCGATGATGAAATAGCCGCCCAATTGTTCCTTGCTATCGGGATAGGGGCCGTCCTGCACGTGCCTAGCGCCATCGCGGATGGTCAGGATGGTCGCGGTATCCGGCGGCAAGAGGCCGTCGCCGTTGATGATCACGCCTGCCTGACCCATGGCGCCGATATAGGCGGTCCAAGCGCCCCAATAGGCCGGCGCCTTCACGGGGTCGTTGCGGACCGCGAACTGAGACATTTCTTCGCGAAAAACGAGCATGTACTGCATGGTGGTCGTCCTTTTCGAGCACGAGTGTAGCGTTAGACCCCGCCTCTGTCACAACGACAGTGGGGGTCGAGCGGCGCGAAAACGTGCCCCTCAACGCTATAAGCCTTGAGCGGTCTTCATTTCGACATGCCCTCAAAAAAATCACGAGGCATAGGCCTTGCGATGAGCCTTCTTGAGTAAGCGGCAACTAGCCCGCCGTTTTGAAACGGCACAATTGCCGCAAAAAATCGGGACAATTCTCCCGCAGAGCAACAGGAATGGGACACATCATGGCTCATATGCTGACAGACGCTCCAATTTTTCCCCGCTGGGATGAGACCCATTCGCAGGTGTGGGGCAACGTTCCCGTCAAGATTGATCACTCGCTGCATCAGTCGCCGCTGTTCTCGATGGACGCCATCGCCGAACTGATCGAGCGCTATCCCCGCGACCGTTACGCTCTGGTCGAGACCGGCGGCCGCAATAACCGTCGGCTCTGGCGCGAAGGCGACATTGGCAATCTCTCCGGGCGCGAAGTCATCGATGCGATTACGGGCGGCCGCATGTGGATGAACCTGCGTGACCTCTCCGATATCAACCCCGCCTATCGTCAAGTTGTGGACGCCATCTTTGACGAATTGTCTGCTCGCATGCCTGGCTTCAGTGCGCCGCGTCGTGGCTGCGGGCTTTTGATCTCATCGCCGGGCGCTCAAGTCTATTATCACGCGGATTTGCCGGGCCAGTGCCTGTGGCAGATCGTCGGCCGCAAGCGAGTGTTTGTCTATCCCTCTGCTGCGCCTTTCATCACGCCGCGCCAGCTGGAAGACATCGCTCTCTTCGACATGGAACTCGATGTTCCCTATGCCGATTGGTACGATCGTCACGC
>JBAWYY010000119.1:0-7829 GCA_037143285.1 Alphaproteobacteria bacterium
GTATTGGTTTTGAGCCGGCGCGAGACAATGTTCACCGACGGATAGAAGTAAGCGTTGTCGGCATGGAACATGGTTCGATCATTGATCGAACTTGAGAGATCGTGGCTATAGCCGCAGCGCCCGGCAAAGGTCACGTCAACGGCCGAGAGCCGACCCTCGGCGTCGAAGCTAGCCCGATAATCCGACAGGAAATCGTGCCGCTTGCCGGTCATGATGAAATCATCGTCGCGATCAAGGCGGAGTTTGCAGGGCTTTCCGGTCTTTACCGCCGCGAGCGCTGCAATGGCCGCCCAGTGGCTCGCCTGGCTTTCCTTGCCGCCGAAGCCACCGCCCATGCGGCGCGTTTCAACGGTGACGGCGGCATCCATGAGCCCGAGGACGCGAGCGACCACATGCTGAACTTCACTTGGATGTTGGGTTGACGAGAGCACGAAAAGTTCCGCCCCCTCGCCTGGCATGGCAAAGGCGATCTGTCCTTCGAGGTAGAAATGCTCCTGCCCGCCTATACGGACGGAGCCCGCGACGTGCTTTGGGCTCTGCGCAATGACTTGGGCCGCATCGCCGCGCTTGAACGCATAGGGCGGCATGATGTCGAGATCGCGGGCGAGCGCATCATCAACGCTGACAACAGGCGCCGCCTCGTCGCATTCGATCACAGCCAAGCGCGCAGCACGTCGCGCGGCATCGCGAGTCTTGGCCACGACCGCAAAGATAACCTGACCCTGGAATTCGACATGGCCAGACGCAAACATCGGGTCATCGCCCGCCACCGGGCTCACATCGTTGACGCCCGGAATATCCGAAGCGGTTAGGACGGCCACCACATCGGGAGCCGCGCGAACCGCGTCGAGATCAACCTTTTTGAGCCGTCCGCTTGCGATGGGCGCCCCACCGGGAGCGATGTGGAGCGTGCCCTGGGGTTCAGCGATATCGTCGATATAGGGCGCGCTTCCCTGGACATGCCGATCAGCGGCATCGTGCGCAATGGAGCGGTGAACGTGACGATAGGTCGGTAGGTTTTCCGCCAGCGACGCCTCAGGCTGCATGGGTCGCGCCTCCAACCGGCGCGAGCCGGGTTGAACCTCGTTCGCCAGTCGCAATTTCGATGAGGGCCTTCTCGATAAGACCTCGTGCAGCCCGCAGCCGATAGCGTGCGGAGGCACGGAGATCATCCAGCGGCGTGAAATCCGTGCTGAGGTGATTGAGGGCGGATGATCGTCCAGCGGCGTCATCAATCGAGAGACCGATCAGGGCGGCTTCTGTCGCGGTGGCGCGCTTCGGTGTACCGGCCATGCCGCCAAAGGCAATGCGAGCTCCGGTAATGAGGCGACCGTCCAAGGTGAGCTTTAAGCCCATCATGACGGCTGAGATATCCTGGTCGAAGCGCTTGGCGATCTTGAACGCTCGAACATGATCAGCGGGGCCCGGACGGTTGACCGCGACGCTGACGACCACTTCGCCGGGCGCACGGTCTTGGCGGCCATAGGCGATGAAGAAGTCTTCCAGCGGGATCGTGCGCTCGGCAGACCCAAGCCGAAGGGTCAATTGCGCGCCAAGCGCGATGAGAACGGGAGGTGAATCGCCGATGGGCGAACCGTTGGCGATATTGCCGCCGATGGTGCCGGACGCGCGGACTTGAGCCGATCCCAGACGGTTCGACCAGATGGCAAGGTCCGGGTCCAGGCTGGCGAGTGCGCTCTCGGCCTCGGCGTAGGTTGCAGCCGCTCCCACCACCAAGCACTCAGGGGTCATCGACACCTCGTGCAGCGCCGAAACGCGCCCGGTGTGGATGATCTTTGGCAAGATGCGCAGATGCTTGGTGACCCAAAGCCCCACGTCAGTCGCCCCGCCTAGCAGTGTCGCATCGGGGTGGCGTGAGGCGAGTGCGCAGAGCTCATCAAGACTTGCCGGGGCTGCAAAGAAGCTCTCATCGTTGCCGACCAAGAGATGCTCACCGTCATCTAAGCCCTTGAGGGCCGCCGTGATCTCGTCCCGGGCCTTCGAGAACTGGTCATTGGCCGGTTTTGCGCAGGCCTCCAAGCCGGCTTCCACTATGGGGCGATAGCCGGTGCAGCGGCAGAGATTGCCGGCGATCCGGGTCAGCACGGCCTCGCGATCACCACCAACAGCGAGGCCATCATGGTAAAGGGTGAACAGGCTCATCACGAAGCCCGGCGTGCAAAACCCGCATTGCGATCCGTTATGATTAACGAGGGCTTGCTGTACGGCGTGCAACACGCCGTCGCGCGCAAGATCTTCCACCGTCACGAGTTCACAGCCGTCGAGTTGCCCCATCAAAAGGATGCAGGCATTGACAGGCTCGTAGACGAGACCGCCGTCACGTAGCCGACCCAGCGCTACCGTGCAGGCGCCGCAATCACCCTCGCCGCACCCTTCCTTGGTGCCGACCAACTGCCGGTTGAACCGCAGCCAATCCAACACGGTCATTGTCGGCGCGATGTCGGTGAGCCGAACTGTCTTGCCTTGATGTCGGAAAGTGAGCGCGTTTCGTGTCGTCATGACCCACGATAGGTAGCGTAGCTATAGGGGGAGAGCAGAAGCGGCACGTGATAGTGTTGGGTGACATCGGTGATGCCGAACCGGATCGGGACGACATCGAGGAACGGGAATGTGGGCAACGAAACCCCGGACGACCGGAGATAAGCACCGGCGTCGAACTCGATCTCATAAACGCCGGGGGTCATTGTTTCCGGGGTCAAAAGCGGTGCATCCACGCGGCCGTCCGAATTGGTCGAGACAGCGGCGACAAGGGCGCGATTTCCCGCATCGAGGCGATAGAGGCGAAGCGTCAATCCGACTGCCGGTTTACCGGTGGCCGTGTCGAGCACATGGGTGGTTAAGCGTCCAGGCATGATCATCTCCCCGCGCAAAATGACGGTTTCCGCGCACGAGGGGAAGCGCCTTTCTGCCGCAGTGCAGCGAAGCCCGAGTTATTTTTTCTGCTGAACCGGGCTTTTGCGTTGATCAAGCCCGCACCAACCCCCGTATTATACCGCATTTCATTGTAGTATTCATGCTCGCTTCATGGCCGCATGACCATGTTTCAGATCCGATGACCTCAACGCCGCAGACATCGTCGGCCGGTTTCGCAGCGTTGTTCACGCCCAAGCTCGTGACCGTTTTGCGTGAGGGCTATGGTGCGCGCGATCTTTGGGCTGACACCATTGCGGGCCTAACGGTCGCCATCGTTGCGCTGCCTTTGTCCATGGCCATTGCGATCGCCTCTGGCGCTCCCCCCGGCCATGGTCTCGTGACCGCCGTTATTGGCGGCTTTCTCGTATCAGCGCTCGGCGGCTCGCGGTTTCAGATCGGTGGACCCGCCGGGGCCTTCATTCCGTTGGTGGCAGCCACTATTGCCAAACATGGTTTGGATGGATTGGCGATCGCCACCTTCATGGCCGGCATGATGTTGGTTGTGATCGGCTTTCT
The DNA here is from genome assembly GCA_037143285.1 of Alphaproteobacteria bacterium. GTDB lineage: Bacteria > Pseudomonadota > Alphaproteobacteria > Rhizobiales > Phreatobacteraceae > Phreatobacter. Next base: position 3,451 of record JBAWYY010000119.1, read on the forward strand.
GAGGCTTGGCACTTACATCAAATACATCCCCTACCCCGTCACGGTTGGCTTTACCGCGGGTATCGCGGTCATTATCGCGGCGAGCCAGGTGCGGGATGCGCTGGGACTCACACTCGGAGTGTCTGAGCCCGCCGATATCATCCACAAGATCCCGGTGTTCATCGCCGCCATTGGCACGATTAGACCGGTAACGGTGGCCATGACTATTGGTTCGCTTTCGCTGATCATCGTCCTGCGCCGGCTAAAGCCACGGTGGCCGGGCTTCCTCTTTGCTGTCGTTGCTGGCGCTGCGATCACGGCGACGGCCGGGTTGCCTCTGGACACTATCGGTTCGCGCTTCGGTGCGATGCCGACGGGTTTGAGCTTTCGCGGCCTGCCCGGGATTACAATAGAGCGGTTGCGCGACCTGCTCGTGCCGGCCATTGCCATCGCGCTGCTGGGGGGGATTGAATCTCTCCTCTCCGCCGTTGTCGCCGATGGCATGAGCGGCCGGCGCCACCGCTCCAATTGCGAATTGGTAGCTCAAGGAGTCGCCAATATGGCCTCGGCCCTTTTCGGGGGGATCCCTGTGACCGGGACCATTGCACGCACCGCAACCAATGTGCGCTCCGGCGCGCGCGGGCCCATTTCTGGCATGCTTCACGCCGTCTTTGTTCTGATCATCTTGATGGTGGCGGGACCGCTGATGGCGCTTGTGCCCATGGCAACCCTTGCCGCGATCCTTTTGGTTGTCGCCTGGAATATGGCGGAGAAGCGCGAATTCATGGCGCTCGCGGCAGCCTCTAAGGGCGATGCGGTCGTACTTTTTGCCGCCTTTTGGCTCACCGTGCTCGTAGATCTCACCGTCGGCATCGGCGTCGGCATTGTGCTCGGGGCGCTGTTGTTCATGCACCGCATGGCCGAAGCGATTGAAATCAAGACCGATATGCGTCTTGTCGACGAGGATATCTCCGACACTGCGACGGCACGCGTGCCCTATGACAATGCGCGGGCGGGCGACCGGGAAGTGGTCACCTATCGGCTCAGCGGCGCGTTCTTCTTTGGCGCTGCGGCAACGGTCGCGGCGGTTTTGGACGGGCTCGGCGCAACGCCAAAGGTGTTCATTCTCGACCTGTCGGGCGTGCCGTTCTTGGACGCGACAGGCGCCTATACGCTCGAGAATTTCGTGCGAAAGCTCTCAAGCGCGGGCACTGCGGTCATCATTTCCGGTGCAAGGCCACCGGTTCGCAAGATGCTCGACCACTTCCATGTGACCGAGGACAAGGCGCGTTTCACTGAGACGGCAGATGAAGCGGCTTCTCTTGCCGCTCAACTACGCCTGTTGAGCAAAGACGGCCGCTAGAGCGCCTGGTTTGTCGCACGCAGGCGGTGAACCAGAACGTCCATCACGAACCAGCAGAAGTTCGGAATTTCTTCGACCATGAATTTGAATTTCTTCTGATCGATCAGAGCGACCTCGCTGTCGTTTACCGCGCGAGCGGTCGCTGACCGTGGGTTTTTGTCGATCATTGACACGGTGCCGAGCGCCCTGCCGTCTTCGACGAATTCGATAAACTTGCCGTGGCTCGTGACTTCGATTTTACCCCTCATCACGAAATAGAGGTAAACCGGCTCGTCCCCTTCGCGAAACAGCGTATCGCCCGCGCGATAGGTCATCACCGTACCTAATCCACTGGCGATTTGGCGGAAGTCATGGGTTGGATTTGTGGACATTTGACGCTCAATTCAGTCTGAGGGCTTTGAGCGACACCTTACGTGACAATAAAACCGTCGCAATAGGAAGGGCTTCGGATTTTTATGACAGTGTCGGAGCGTTTTCATGTCTAAGGCATGCGGCGCACGACACCGTCTTTGATAAAGACCTGAAACGGGGTCGTGCCTTCAGCCGAGCCGTCTTTTGCCCGCCAGCGACCATTGGTGCAGAGAATGCCGCCCTGGGTTTCAACCGCGTCGAAGGTGATGCTGTTGGGATAGACGGCGCCATTCGGCAGGAGCGCCTGGAAATCGGTGGTGCAGGTCTTGTTGGCAACCACGGGCGCATAGCCGTCGATCATAACGCCACCGCCGCCGGTCGAGGGAAAAGGATTGACGAGGACGGGCCAGTTCTCAAGGGCGCCCTGAGCGTAGGCGGATGGGCCGAAGCTCAGGATCGTGCTGGCAAGAACGAAGGCAAGGCGGTTCATGGCGGGGCTCCGGGACAAGGCGGCCGGTTGGTCCGGTCCTTTGCAAGAACCCCGCAGAACGCGAATTGGATGCACCTCCTCGCAATTCGCCTCTAGGCGCCACCTGCCTTCTTGTCCTGAACGCCATAGGTCGAGAACTTCGAGATGACCCTCGCCATCTCAGCCTCATCCAGGATGATGGGATCGCCGAGCCTGCGCGCTATGGCATATTCCTGCGCCAAGACCTCAACTTCGAAGGCGAGCTTTAGCGCGCGGGCAAGGTCGCGCTCGAAAGCGATCACGCCGTGATTGGCCAGCAAGCAGGCTTTTCGGCCTTCAAGCGCGACCAGCATCGCATCGGATAGTTCCTGGGTGCCGAAGGTTGCATAGGTCGCACAGCGGATTGTCGAGCCCCCAGCCTGGGCCACCATGTAGTGAAACGCCGGAATATCGAGCCTAAGCGTCGACAAGGCTGTCGCATGGATAGAATGAGTATGGACGACCGCCATGGCCTCGGGATGGGCGCGATAGATATCCGCATGCATCCGCCATTCCGATGAGGGCTTCCAATCACCGGTGTAGGCGCCGTCAAGGGCCGTTGGCACCATGCTCTGAGGCGTCAATGCGCCATAGGGCACGCCGGAGGGGGTGATGAGAAATCCCTCCGCCGTTCGTGCCGACACATTGCCGGCGGTGCCCGGTGAGAGGCCAAGAGCATTCATCTCTTGCGCCGTTGAAACAATCTTTGCGCGGAGGTCTTCGTTCGTCATGGGATGCGATCTGGAAAAAGGGCTGCGATGCCGTCACGGGTTGCCGGTGCCACACCGCGTTCGGTGATCAAGGCAGTGACGAGGCGGGCCGGCGTAACGTCAAAGGCAGGATTGGCGGCAGGCGAACCTTCAGGCGTCAAACGAACGGTGACGAGATCGCCCAGATCTGTCGCGCCTTGAATATGGGTTACCTCACGCGGCGACCGCTCCTCAATTGGGATGACCATGCCGTCGGTCATGGTCATGTCGATCGTGGGCGATGGGAGGGCAACGTAGAACGGCACATTGTTGTCTTTCGCAGCGAGCGCTTTCAAATAGGTCCCGATCTTGTTGGCGACATCGCCTGTGGCTGTTGTGCGGTCGGTGCCGACCAAGCACATATCGACCATCCCGTGCTGCATGAAATGACCACCGGCATTGTCGACAATAACGGTGTGAGGCACGCCATGCCGTCCGAGTTCCCAGGCCGTCAGCGAAGCACCTTGGTTACGAGGCCTTGTCTCGTCGACATAAACGTGAAGGGGGATTCCGGCATCATGAGCGCGATAGATCGGAGCGGTTGCTGTGCCCCAGTCAACCGTCGCCAGCCAGCCCGCATTGCAATGGGTGAGGATCGAGACCTGGGACTTTTTCGCTGCGATGTCCTTGATGAGACTGAGGCCATGGGTGCCGATGGCCTCATTAATCGCAACGTCTTCGTCAGCAATGGCCGCCGCTTCACCCCATGCCGCATCGGCGCGAGCAGAAGGACTAAGCGGGAAAAGAACCGCGCGCATCCGGTCAAGCGCCCAGCGCAAATTGACCGCGGTTGGGCGCGTGAGCGCGAGCCGTGTGATCGCCTCATCGAGCCAGCGATCATCGATCCCGCGCTTGGTCGCGAGCGCCACGCCGTATGCGGCTGTTGCCCCGATCAACGGTGCACCGCGCACGATCATGTCGCGAATGGCACGCTCGGCATCCTCTAGCTCGACAAGCGTTACGGTCTCAAAGCGATGGGGCAAACGCGTTTGATCGATAATGCCAACAGTCAGGTCGGCGTGGGGCCAAATTGTTCGCCAGGGTCGACCGTCAACCTTCATCGGGCTCGCGTCCTTCTTCTCGTAAACACCCTGCCCGGCAGCGTGCGGCTGAGCAAGTGACGGTTGTTCAGAGCCTGCTTCGCATGACGGTAGCGTGACGGCTTAAAGCCCGGCTACAATTTGGCTGATCGGAGGATTTCATGACTCAACATCCCAAAGCGCTCGCCCATTTGCGGATTGAGCCAGGCTCGAACCCGAAGCTTGCAAAGATCAAGCCGAGAGAAGTGGATTTCCTCGGTGAGCGCAGCACGGCGGAGGCGCGACTTTTCGAGGATATCGAGGCCATCAACGCGCTCCAAGACAAGCTTTATGCCGAGGGGCGGCGCTCGCTCTTGGTGGTGCTGCAAGGAACGGATACGGCCGGTAAA
>JBAWYY010000120.1:0-7744 GCA_037143285.1 Alphaproteobacteria bacterium
CAAGCGCCGTGATGCCGGAGACGACAAGGCCTGCGACCGACATGAAGACGATGCGGCGGACGGTGGTGCGGGTGGCGTCGACGGCCGAGTTCACGCTATCGCGCGCGGCACTGGCGGCTGCTTCCACCGCACGAACAGGGGCGGTGACGGTGTCGGTGACTTTCTGGCCGGCGGAATTGGCGGCGCCTGCGATCCTCTTGCCGATCTCGCCGACGCCGTCGCCCACAGCCTTACCGGCATGTGACAGGGACTCGGATGCACTGCTTGCGGCGGCAGAGGTGGCCGCACCCGTCGTCTTGAGTGCAGTGACGATGGTGGTGCCGGCTTTGCCAACTCCGTCTCCCACCGTCTTCCCAGCCTTTGAGAGGGCCTCAACGGCATTACCTGCGGCAGCGGAGGTGGCGGCGCCCGTGTCTTTCAGCGCGGATGCGATGGAGGCGCCGGTTTGCTTCGCGCCACTGTCATTCAGCCAGACCGCAATCTTGCCGGGCTGATTGGGTTGCGCGGGCGTTTGCCCCGCATTGTCCTGCGGCTTAGAATGGTCCACAGCATCCCGCGAATATTTTTGGCGATACTCGCAAAGATAGCAGGGAGGCTGAGCGAGAGTCCAGTCTGGCGGTTTCTTTCTTGACAGGAACGGCCTGGCCCACTAGAGCCTCGCGACTTCGTACCCATTCTCATGGGGTCTGTGCCGGGTTCCCGGCGCGGTTCCCCTTTGCCATCAGGATTGATCACATGTCCCGCCGTTGCGAACTCACCGGCAAGGGTGTTCAGGTTGGCCACCGCGTCAGCCACTCGAACATTAAGACCAAGCACCGCTTTTTGCCGAACCTGCAGTCCGTGTCGTTCATGTCGGACGCGCTGGGCCAGTCGGTGACGCTGCGCGTGTCGACGGCAGCACTGCGCTCGGTCGACCACAATGGCGGCCTGGACGCGTTCCTGTTGAAGGCGCGCGCTGAGAAGCTGTCGGTCAATGCGCGCCGCCTGAAGGCTGCCATTGCCAAGAAGGCCGCGGCCTGAGCCTTAAGCTCGGCATAAGCCATTCTTTGAGCTTTACCGTTCGGCGCCCTTGAGGGGCGCCGTTCGTCGTTTTGGTAACCTTGGTGTGCGACATCTTGGCGCTGGACCCGCCTGCGGCATTGCGCCGCGCATGGCGGATCCCCATTTTGCGCTATGCTAATGCAAGGCTGGGATGTCCCTGGCCTCTAGGGTGAGACCATGTCCCGCTCCACACTCCATCGTTCGACCGCTCTCGCGGCCGTTTTTCTGATGCTTGCGGCCGTCGCCGCCGAAGCACGTCCCTCGGGCAGCCGTTCTTCCGGCAGCCGGGGTTCGCAGACCTATTCGGCCCCGCCTGCGACCAATACCGCTCCGACCACGGCCCAGCCGATGCAGCGCACGGTCACTCCTGCGCCCGCACCCGGCGTGCAGCAGCCGGCCCGTCCGGCAACCGCTCAGCCCGGCGTGCCGCCGCGTCCGGGCCAGGCGCCCGCGCCCCAGCGCTCCCCGCTCGGGGCCCTCGGCATGGGTCTCGCCGCAGGCTTCCTCGGCGCCGGCCTCTTCGGCATGTTGTCGGGCCAGGGTTTCCTCGCGGGCCTCGGCTCGTTTGCGGGCATGCTCGGCTTCCTCATCCAAGCACTCTTGATCGGCGGCCTGATCTGGCTCGCAGTTCGCTTCATCCGCTCGCGTCGTGCGGCGATGGGTGCGCCTGAGCCGGCCTATGCCCGCACGGGTCCCGCTGCACCGCCCCCCGGCGGTCCGCAGATGATGGGTGCCGGCGGTTCCATGGGCATGCCGGCGGCTCAGCCTTCCGACAAGATCGGCGTCAGCCCGCAGGACTTCGACCAGTTCGAGCGCCGTCTCCAAGAGGTGCAGGACGCCTATTCGCGTGAAGACCTGCAGGCGCTGCGTGCGGTCGCGACCCCTGAAATGGTGTCGTACTTCGCCGACGATCTCGCAGAGAACGCCAAGCAGGGCGTGGTCAACCGCATTTCCGACGTCAAGCTCTTGCAGGGCGACCTGTCGGAAGCCTGGCGTGAGCCGGACTCGGATTACGCAACCGTTGCCATGCGCTATGCCCTCACCGATGTGACGGTGGAGCGCGCCGGTGGGCGGGTGGTTGCCGGCAAGCCCCAGGGCGAAGAGGTCACGGAAGTGTGGACCTTCCGCCGCCCCCATGGCGGGGTCTGGCAACTCTCGGCGATCCAGCAGGTCTAAGGCCTGTCCCATCGCTCGCAGCGAAGCGAACCTGCCCCATTCACAAAGCCCCGGCCTCACGCCGGGGCTTTTTGTTTAGTGCGTCAAACTGTGGCGGGTTGCGGCAAGCTTACGGTTCGCGCGTTAACCTTCCGGTCATTGGTATTGACGAAGTGTTAAACGGCCATTGCAGACAATCGAGCTTCGTGGTTCCATCAGACCATCATGAAGACGGTCACGACAGAAATCCGGCTTGCCAAACCCGCTGACGCGGCCCTCGTCGCCGAGGTGCACGACGAGGCGTGGCGCGCAGCCTATCGCGGATTGATCCCGGGCATGGAGCTTGAGAAGCTCGTGCTGCGTCGGGGCCCGTCCTGGTGGGAGACGGCGATCCGCAAGGGCAATCGCATCGCGCTGTTGGGCTTTGGCGATGAAGTCGCGGGCTATGCCAATTACGGCCGCAACCGCGCGCGCGCCCTGTCCTATGACGGCGAGATCTACGAGCTCTATCTCCGGCCGAAATTCATCGGCGTCGGCTTTGGGCGCAAGCTGTTCGAGGCGGCGCGGCGTGACTTGCGCCTGCACGGGCTCGACAGTGCGGTGGTCTGGGCGCTCTCGGATAACGAACCCGCCATGGGCTTTTACCGCTCGCTCGGCGGCAAGCCGATTGCCCGCTCGTCTGAGAGCTTCGGCGCCCGCTCATTGGACAAGACCGCCTTCGGCTGGTCGGCCTGAATTCTGATCCAAGCACTTAAGTCGTAACCGTCCACAGTTGCGCATTCGGTCGCACGCGGCTATCGCAGCGCTCGTGTGATCTGAGAGGCCCATCCCATGCGCATCGACGCCATTTCCACGGGTAAGAACCCGCCCCAAGAAATCAATGTCATTGTCGAAGTGCCGGTGGGCGGCGAGCCGATCAAATATGAGATGGACAAGGAAGCCGGCACCCTGGTGGTGGACCGTTTCCTCTACACATCCATGCGTTATCCCGGCAATTATGGCTTCATTCCCCACACCCTGTCGGAAGATGGCGATCCCTGTGATGTTCTGATTGCCAATCAGCGCGGCATCATTCCCGGCGCTATCGTCGCTTGCCGACCGGTGGGCGTGTTGAAAATGAATGACGAGGCCGGTGGTGACGAGAAGATCGTGGCCGTGCCCGTGCCGAAGCTGACCCGGCGCTACGAGAATGTGCATGAGGCGACCGATCTGCCGGAGATCACGCTAAAGCAGATCGAGCACTTCTTCGAGCACTATAAGGATCTGGAGCCCGGCAAATGGGTGAAGGTCATCGGCTGGGGCGATGCTGCTGAAGCGCGCCGCCTGATCGTCGAGGGCATTGAGCGCGCCAATAAGGCAAAAGCCAAGGGCTGACGCGCCTGACGTCCCGCTCTCATCGTGCCGCCTAGCACGCGATGCCCGCGGCAGGAATTGGAGACCCGGCCTCGGACTCGAACCGAGGAAGAAGGAGGCTTGCGGGCCCCTCGCGTCTCCGTCGCGCCCCCGGGCCATATCCACAGAGTGGATGGGTATAGGGGTGCCTTAAGTCCGGCGTCATCGCAAGCCTTGGCTGAACTCACGGTTCACCAGATATGAACGGACGCTGGTCGCCTTCGCCGCAAGTTCTGGCCGGCGCCTTGGGTGACAAGGGCCGGCCAGATCAAGATCGAGCCGCGTCTGTTTAGTGCTGCGCGGGCGGCAACAGAACGCGGTCGATAACGTGGATCACGCCATTACGCGCGCCGATATCGGCCCGGACCACACGGGCATCATTGACGACAACACCACGGCGACCGTCCACCCGCACGGAAGGACCCGCGACCGTGCGCACGCGCTGGCGCACACCTGAGAGGTCGGACGCCGTCACGCGGCCCGGCACCACGTGATAGGCGAGGATGCGCCGCAGCTCGCCACGGTTCTCAGGCCGAAGCAGCCGCTGCACCGTGCCGGCCGGCAGGCGCGAAAAGGCGGCATCAGTGGGGGCGAAGACGGTCAGCGGGCCGCGGCTGCGCAGGGTCGGCACAAGGCCTGCTGCATTGGCAGCTGCGAGCAAGGTCTGGAACTGGCCGGCATTGGTGGCAACGGTTGCGATATCGGCGCGCGGCACGTGGGCATGGGCTGCAGGCGCGATAAAGGCGAGCCCTGCGGCAAGGGCGGCAGCAATCAAGATTTTCATGATGGTCTCCCTGGAAGGTTGGTTTTGTGGAAGGCTTACTCGGCGAGAGCCGCGCCAATTCGCGCGGTCCCACGCTGACCGTTGTCCCGCACCCAATTCAGGCGGTTTGGTCCGGCGCGCGTGAGGTCGAAGCACATGGGCGATCCGTCGTACCAAGTGCTGAACTGCTGACAGAGGCGGTTGCCGGAGATCCACCAGCGCCCGCTATCACGAGGGCGGATGAAGCGCCCAAGGCCGAGGGCGGCACCGTCACCGTCGACGCGGCCGGAGGTGCGGTAGTTGAGCGGAAACTCACCACCTAAGGGGGCTGCAAGGTAGATATTGCGGCCGACAATATCACGCCGGATATCGTCGCCCGAAAGCGGGGTTGCCGAGGCCGAGGTGACGCCTGCCAAGAGGCTCGCTGCTACAAAATACGTCCGCATATCGTCTCCTTTTCAGGACAGGAACCGAGATTACGGGGGGTATTTTCCGATGGATCATGGCTCGACCATGGTCTGAGCCGCTTTATGGCGTGACATATTGTCGCATCTTATGAGGGCATTCATCGCCAAATACCCCTCAAAAGTATCTCGTTACCTTTCAAGGAGATGAAAGGGGAAACGGGTGATTTGCGGCTTGACCGATCCGCCGTGAGTTCGTGGCAAAGACATGGTCGGCGTGTCGTTACGTATCGCTGCTCGTGGCCGATGGCCATTGACGCGTGGTCCCCGCGCATGATGCCGAACGCAAAAAGCCGCGCTTGAAGCGCGGTAAACGGGACTGAAGCGAGCAAAGAAGAAGGGGTGGAGGGGAAGGAACCACGTCAAGGGGTCGCAGAAGCGGCCCCTTCCCATCCGAGCCAGTGTCCCGGCTACGCAATACCTGATGCCGGGATGAGAAGGAATGAGCAGGGTTGATGCCAAGTGACTGGCCGCGCGATGCCAGCCATATCTAGGGGGTAAACTGTCGAGCCGACACAGGATATTGTTGGCGGGCCTCGCCCCGGCCTGGGCACTCTCGCATTCCAGGCCTTGCGAATTGCGAGAGGTCTTGCAAATTGCACGACCTCAACGAGGCCCGCTCGGCTGAATTTGCCGTGCCTCTTGCGGGACACGACGGCGTAACGGCATAAACGCATCCCGCTTCTGTCCTTGTTCCGCCGTTCTTGATGATCTCCATGCCCGAATTGAAAGACCTCAACTCGCTCGCCGATATCCGTGTCGAGATCGACCGCATCGATGCCTCGATCCATGACCTCTTGATGGCGCGCAGCGAGATCATCGAACGGCTGATCGCGGTGAAGCGCACGGCCGAGACAGGTTCCGCCTTCCGCCCGGGCCGAGAGGCCGATGTGGTGCGTCGCCTCGTGGAGCGCCATCGCGGCCGTTTGCCGGTTGAGGTGGTGGTTGCCATCTGGCGACAGATGATCTCGACCTTCACCTATGTGCAGTCGCCCCATTCCGTGCATGTGGTGCAATCGCCGGAGATCGGCTTGGCCGGCGAATTTGCCCGCTCGCATTTCGGTTTCGGCGTGCCCTTGGTGAAACATTCCAATCCGGCCTCCGTTATTGAGGCGCTGAAGCTTGAGCGCGGCGATCTCGGCTTCGTCATGCTGGGGGCTGCCAAGACGGCGTGGTGGGATGATCTCGGCGGCGAGGGCCAGCCCATTGTGATGGCAACCGCGCCTGCCATGACGCGTGCGACCGATCCGCGCCCGCCGCGGGCGGCGGTGCTTGCCGATGCCTCTATCGATACCGCCGGCCTCGATATGCGGGTGGTCGCCTTCACGACCGAACGCGCGCCGACCGCCAATGTCGATGCGCTGCTTGCCATTGCTGAGGTGGACGGGCGCCATCACGTGCTTGCCTGGGGTGCGCGTGAGGCCTCGGACGAATCCATTGCGCGCGATGTGATGGGCGGCGTTGCGGTTGAAGCCGTCCGCACGGTCGGCTACACGGCCAGAGCTGTCGCGACCTGAGGCCTTCTTTGCCCGTCGTCGCTGTCTTCGATCCTCCGATTGCGGGAACCGCACCATGACCAAGACCTTGACCCGTCCCGAACCCCGTCCCGGCGTGATGGCGATCGAGGCCTATGTGCCCGGTAAGTCCGGTGCGCCGGGTGTCGCCAAGGTCTTCAAGCTCTCGTCCAACGAGACGCCGCTTGGTGCGAGCCCGCGGGCGATTGCCGCCTATCGCGGGATTGCCGATCATCTCGAACTCTACCCCGAGGGCATCTCGGCGGCGCTGCGTGAAGCCATCGGGCGGCTCTATGGGCTTGATCCCGCACGCATCGTCTGCGGCTCCGGCTCGGACGAGATCCTGTCGCTCATCACCAATGCCTATTTGGGGCCGGGCGACGAGGGCCTTTTCACCGAGCACGGCTTTCTGGTCTATCGCATCGCGATCCTGGCCGCCGGCGGCACACCGGTCGTCGCGCCCGAAACCAACCTCACCGCCAATGTGGATGCCATCCTGGCGAAGGTGACCGAGCGCACCAAGATCGTCTATCTCGCCAATCCCAATAATCCCACCGGCACCTATCTGCCCTTCAACGAGGTGAAGCGGCTGCACGCGGGGCTCCCTAAGCACGTGCTCCTCGTGCTCGATGCCGCTTACGCCGAATATGTCCGGCGCAATGATTATGAGAGCGGGCTTGAGCTCGTCGCTACGAGCGAGAATGTGGTGATGACCCGCACCTTCTCGAAGATCTATGGGCTCGCGGCGCTGCGGCTCGGCTGGCTCACGGGGCCGGCTGCGATCTGCGATGCGCTCAACCGCATTCGCGGGCCGTTTAACGTCAATGCGCCGGCCATTGCGGCGGGGGTCGCGGCCATCGAGGATCAGGCCCATGTGGACAGCGCCATTGCGCATAACGAGCACTGGCTGCCCTGGCTCACCGAAAAGCTCGGCGCGCTCGGGCTTAAAGTGACGCCGTCGGTGGGTAACTTCCTCCTCGTCCATTTCCCGGAAACCGCGGGCAAGACCGCAAGCGAGGCGGATGTTTATCTGACCGCGCGCGGTCTCGTGCTGCGCAAGGTCGGCGCCTATGGCCTGCCGAATGCGCTGCGCCTGACCATTGGCACGGAAGAGGCGAACCATCTGGTGGTCGAGGCGCTCTCGGCCTTCATGGGCAAAGGTGCGGCGTCGTGACGGCCGCTGCCCGGTTCGACCGACTTGTCCTGATCGGCATCGGGCTCATCGGCTCGTCCATCGCCAAGGCTGCGCGCCAGCTCGATCTCGCCGGTACCATTGTCGCGTGCGATCGCTCGGTGGCGGTGGCCGACCGCGTGCGCGAGCTTGGGCTTGCCGATGAGGTGACAACCGATGTGGCGGCGGCTGTGAAGGGCGCCGATTGCGTCATTCTCTGCGTGCCCGTGGGGGCCTGCGGTGC
>JBAWYY010000121.1:0-7678 GCA_037143285.1 Alphaproteobacteria bacterium
CTTGCTGCTCTCGCGCCTGATGGATCTGAACGAGACCCAGGAAGGCGTGATCAACATCCTGTTCCGCTACGCCGACGAGCAGAAACTGTTGCTCTTGGATCTTAAAGATCTTCGCGCTTTGCTGTCCGAGCTCGGGTCGAACAAAGAGCTGCAAGCTGAGCTGCGCGCGGCCTATGGCAATGTCTCGCCGCAATCGGTCGGTGCGATCCAGCGGCAATTGCTCACTCTCGAAAATCAGGGTGGCTCGGCCTTCTTCGGTGAGCCGGCTCTGGCGCTGAAAGACCTGATGAAAATCGACCGCGATGGACGCGGCACCATCAATCTTCTGGCTGCTGACAAGCTGATGTCATCACCCCAGCTCTACGCGACCTTCCTCCTCTGGCTGCTTTCGGAATTGTTCCAGGAACTGCCGGAAGTCGGCGATCTCGACAAACCCAAGCTCGTGTTCTTTTTCGACGAAGCGCATCTCCTGTTCAATGACGCGCCTAAGGCGCTGTTGGAAAAGATCGAGCAGGTTGTGCGCCTCATCCGGTCCAAGGGGGTCGGCGTGTATTTCATCACGCAGAACCCGCTTGATGTGCCGGAAACCGTGCTCGCCCAGTTGAGCAACCGGGTCCAGCATGCGTTGCGCGCCTTCACCCCGCGTGATCAGCGCGCCGTAAAAGCTGCCGCCGACACTTTCCGCCAAAACCCGAAACTGAAAACCGCCGAAGTGATTATGCAACTCGGCAAGGGCGAAGCGCTCGTCTCAATGCTCGAGGGCAACGGCGTGCCTTCGATGGTGCAGCAGACGATGATTGCACCGCCAACTGCGCGGATTGGCCCGGTGACGGCTCAAGAGCGTAATCAGATCATCGCCAAGAGCCCCTATCGCGGCAAATATGACGAGATGGTCGATCGAGAGTCAGCCTATGAGGTGCTGCAGAAGCGCACGCAGCAGGAGACGGAGGCAGCTCAACCTCAACAAGCCGATAGTGGCGCCCTTGGCGGTCTTGGCAACATCCTGGGCTCGATCCTTGGTGGCGGCAGCGGTCAGGCGGCCCCCGCCCCCGGTCAACGACGCGGGACGACCCGGATGACGACCAGCGAAGTGATCGTGCGCAATGTGGCTGGATCAGTTGCCCGCTCGGTCGGCACGCAAGTCGGCCGCGCCCTTATCCGTGGCGTTCTAGGGTCCCTGCTGAAGCGATAGAGATTTGGTGGCATTTTATCACGCCACACGTGTTGCGAGTTTTCACCACCTGCTTCACCATAGGGCAGGTTGTGGAGGATTCGTAGATTTCGCCTTGGCGTCCTAGGTTGGAACGGCCCGAACCCTCCGGTTTAGTGAGGGATCGCTGCTGTGAAGTTCATTCAGACCACGCGGGTCATTGTCTTAAGGGGCAACGCGGAGAGCGAGACCGATTTGGTCGCGGGCTTAAAAGCTTGGCGAATTTTTCAAGTCGATGCCGTGGACAATGTTTCAGCACTTGAAGCGCGCTTAAGTGCCGAGAACTTTGATGTTTTGATGGTCGACCTGCGGCAACTCTCGGGGTTTGAGCGTGCGGGATCCTCGAACATGCCTCCATTTCCGCAGGTTCAGGATGCGACCGATATGGCTCGCATCGTCATCCTTTCGACCGGCCGGCGTAGCGACATCCGTCTTGCGACAAAAGCTGGCTACGACGTGGTCCTCATTCCACCGGTGTCCCCCAGGCTGGTTTATCGCCACATTGCAACGGTTATGCAGAAGCGGCGGCGCAAAGCCCGGAGAAGTGGGGATGAGGTTGCACCGGTTGGTGTGGGGCCTGAAATGCAGAACGGCGGCACGTGAGCCCTCCCGTTCGTTGGCGTGATGGGATAGATCGGGGTTAGCGCCGCCTGGAGCTCTATTATGTCGGATCCTCAAACCCTATCCCGTGTTCTTGATGCCGTTGATGCTGGCCTCGATCAAAGCCTTGAGCGGCTTTTCGCATTTCTGCGCATTCCCTCGATTTCGACGGACCAAGCCTATGCCGGCGAGTGCCGCGCGGCCGCAGAATGGTTGGCTGCTGACTTGAGCACAATCGGCTTTAGCACCGAGATTTGTGAGACCGGTGGCCATCCCGCCGTCGTCGCGAAGGCCCCGGGAACTGCGGACCGCCGGGCGCTTTTCTATGGTCATTACGATGTGCAGCCGGTCGATCCGCTCGACCTTTGGGAAACCCCGCCTTTTGAACCGCGCATCGCCACCGATGAAACGGGAGCGCGACGGATCGTTGCGCGCGGCGCCTGCGACGACAAGGGTCAGGTGATGACCTTTGTCGAGGCGTGCCGCGCCTGGAAGCAGGTTACGGGGTCCCTGCCCGTGGGCGTCACCACCTTGATCGAGGGCGAGGAAGAATCAGGGTCGAAGCACCTGTTCGACTTCCTGCGCGGGAATGCCAGCAAGCTCGCCGCGGATGTGGCGCTCGTCTGCGACACCGGCATGTGGGACGCCAAGACGCCTGCGATCACCACTTCGCTTCGCGGGCTCGTTTATGAAGAGGTGAAGGTGATCGCGTCCAACCGCGACCTCCATTCCGGCCTTTATGGCGGTGCGGCGCAGAACCCTATTCGCGTGCTGTCTAAAGTGCTTGCGGCCCTTCACGACGATACCGGGCGCGTCACCATTCCCGGCTTCTATGACGGCGTTGACGATCTTCCCAATGACGTCCGCGCGGACTGGGTAGCGCTGGGCCTCACGGCCGAGGATTTCCTCGGCCCCATTGGCTTAAGCCTGCCGGCGGGCGAGAAGGGGCGCCTCCTGATTGAGATGATTCAGTCGCGCCCGACCTGCGATGCCAATGGCATTGTCGGCGGCTATACCGGCGTTGGCACCAAGACCGTGATCCCGTCGGAAGCCTCGGCCAAGGTGTCGTTCCGCTTGGTTGGGCGGCAGAACCCAATCGCAGTGCGCGATGCTTTTCACGCCATGGTGCGCTCGCTCATCCCGGCGGACTGCAAGGTGGAGTTCACGAGCTATAAGGCGAGCCCGGCCATTCAGCTGCCGTGGGATATGCCGGTACTCACCAAGGCCCGCCAAGCGCTCTCGGATGAATGGGGCACGAAGGCCGTTATGATCGGCTCGGGCGGATCGATCCCCATCGTGGGCGATTTCAAATCGATCTTGGGGCTCGATACTTTGCTGGTGGGCTTCGGCCTTGATGATGATCGCGTCCATTCACCCAATGAAAAATACAATCTGACGAGCTTTCACAAGGGCACGCGGTCATGGGTTCGGGTGCTCGCCTCCCTCGCATCTTAGGGTCAGAACCCTAAGGGTGAGGGTGCGGGCACGCGTAGACCATAGTGGCGAGCGAGCGCGGCCAGGGCCAGTTTCAGCACTACTTTGGCGGTGCGGGCCGGCCAGCCACGCTCGGCTTCCACGGTCTCAATGCCTTTGAGAAAGCCGCAGACATCCATGAGCAACCCGGCAAAGTCCGGACCGACGGCTTCAAGCGCTTTGGATAGCCGTTGGCGCGCAGCCAGGACCGTATCGGTATAGTTCATTCGGTCACCACCGCCTGACATTTGAACCGCCGGCTCCCAGGAGACGCCGAGACGCGGCGACATGCCAGCGAGGGTGAAATCACGGCGGAATTTTTCGCCTGAGGCGACCTCTTCCTCCGACAAGAATGGACGCCCGGCTGCATCCTTGCGCCGAGCAAGCCAACTCAATGGGCTCTCCGCGTGATCGACGACCCGGATATCCTGACCGACCTCGACAAAGGCGCGATCTTGGCGCGCTTTGCGGAACGCATCGGGATCGCGCCGCTTGTCCGCGAGCAGCCGAGGGGCAGCCGTGAGCGTCCCGTCCTTCTTGGGGCTCACATAGCCCTCGTCCACCAACATGGTCACGAGGGCTGCCTCGATCGTCTTTGAGGCTCCAGGTGACGACGACGCCTGCTCGAGGACCCATGAAGATGCGCTGCGGCGGAGACATCCGCCGACAGCAAGGGCGGCGAGGACCGCGTCCATGTCCTCACGACAGCGGGCGACGGACGGCTTTGCAACAGGCCTAGCGGGCATGATGTTTCGCCCCGGCGGTCGCGTGGCTGAGAGGCGCGAGGATTGATTCGAGCGCAACGAGCTTTGCATCGAAGGCGCTATCTTCCCGCCGCTTTGCGATCCGGCGAACCGCATGCCGAATCGTCGCGCGGTCACGGCGGAAGATGCGACCGATGACCGAAACATCGTGGCCGAGCGTCATGTGCGCGAGATAGATCGCGAGATGACGCGCATCAGCCGCCGAGCGGCTCTGACGTGTGGGCCCAAAAATGACCGCAGGACATTGGGCTTCAACATAGGCGACCAGTTCAACCGCGAGGCCAATCGACCCATCGACAAGGGGATCACGACTGCGGGCGGCAGCGAGAGATGCGACACAGGGCAAGAGTGACATGGGACTTTCCTCCATAATGAGGACTTTAGTCCGCTTAATTTGCTCCGACAATGAGGATAAGTATTATTTCATAAACTCAGATATCGCGTCGAATTCAATCATATTGTGCTATTTTTTAATTTATTTTATCGGATCAGCGCGTATTCTACGGTCTCATGTTACCTCGATTATCCTCATACAAGGATTTTGGTCTTACCAATACCGCTGTAGCAAGGCTCGACTCCTGTACTTAAAGACAGATCGAGACCGGCACCGGATCGCACTTTCCGGCCTGCAGAAAGCTTGGCCAAAGATCCCGCTCATTGACGCATCGTCCAGCAAACAAAAAAGCCGCCCGTTGGGGCGGCTTTTCTAAACTGGCTTGGAGCCGTGATTTACCGGCCCTTACGCCGGCGCTGCTGGCCAAGACCCATTTGCTTGGCGAGCGCCGAACGAGCTGCCGCATAGTTCGGGGCAACCATCGGGTAATCCGCCGGCAGACCCCACTTCTCGCGATATTCTTCGGGCGAGATGTTGTACTGGGTGCGAAGGTGGCGCTTCAACGACTTGAACTTCTTCCCGTCTTCCAAGCAGATCAAATAGTCCGGCGTGATTGATTTCTTGATGGGAACGACGGGTTTTGCCGGTTCGGCTGCGACTTCCACCTTGCCCGACGAAATATTCGTCAGCGCGTGATGGACCTGATTGATCAGAGCGGGCAGTTCAGCAGCGGAGACCGAGTTGTTGCTCACATAGGCAGAAACGATGTCTGCAGTGAGCTCGATGAACGGTGTACCCATGGACGTATCAGCCATGATCTCTATATCCCTTCTTGAGCTAATTTAAAATTCAATACGCCTTTTCAGCGCATGCATGACAAGGGCCGGCCCGCTAACGCCTTAAACACAGTGATTGTTGAGCGCGTCGCGACTCGAAATCCGACCTTCTTCTTCGTTATAGTCGTCACAAAGGTCACACACAAGTCTAGCCTAGGCGAATGTTTAAAAGTTCTGGCACACAGTCAAAGACAACACAAAATGGCTTTTGTTATCTTAAAAGAATCAACGCATTCCGTGTATTAAATTAACCTCCACAACCCCGTGATGCGGCGACTCTGTAACACTTTACGGGCCATTGCCGAATGGGTTCCTGACGATTACCTGATCACCAGACCTTCGGAGGAAGACCATGGCAAAAACAGCAATGTCCACCGCAACCGTTGTGAAGAGCGATGCCGAATGGCGCCAGATCCTGAGCAAGGAGGCCTATTATGTGCTGCGCGAACACGGCACCGAGCGGGCTGGCACGAGCCCGCTGAATGCGGAGAAGCGCCGTGGCGTCTTTGCCTGCGCCGGATGTGGCACGCCGTTGTTCCGCTCAGAGACAAAGTTTGAGTCTGGCACGGGCTGGCCAAGCTTCTTTAAGCCGATCGAGGGCGCCATTAGCGAGCACGAAGACCGCTCGTGGTTCATGCGGCGCGTTGAGGTGCGTTGCGCCACCTGCGACGGCCATCTTGGTCATGTCTTCAACGATGGACCAGCGCCGACGGGCCAGCGCCATTGCATGAATGGCGTTGCCCTCACCTTCGTCCCAGACCAAGCGTGATCCTATTGAACAAAGACATGCTTCATTTCGGCAAGCCCTCGGTCGCCGCTCCCATCGCGGAGCGGCGACCCGTTTCCCGCGTGGTGCACAACACCACGCTGACCGATGATTACGGTTGGTTGCGTGCGGATAATTGGCAGGCCGCGCTTCGCGATCCCTCCCTCTTGCCAGCAGACATTACCGCCTATCTCCAAGCGGAAAATGCCCATGCGGGCGCCCTACTCGAACCGCTAGAGCCTGTGATTGCCGACCTCGTCGCGGAAATGCGTGGCAGGATTAAAGAAGACGATACCGGCGTGCCTGTCCCCGATGGGCCTTTCGACTATTACGAGCGCTATCGCGAAGGCGGACAGCACCCGCTGATCTGTCGGCGGCCGCGCGGTGGCGACACCGAGCATGTCATGCTCGACGGCGATGCCCTATCTGAGGGCAAGGCGTTCTTCGAGTTCGGCGGCGCTCAGCACAGCGATGATCATCGCTTGGTCGCCTGGAGTTTCGACGACCGGGGATCAGAATATTACACGCTGCATGTTCGCGATCTCACGACAGGTGCTGATCTTGCCGATCGCGTTCCTGACACAGACGGCGACGCTGTCTGGTCAACGGATGGCACGAGCTTTTTCTATATTCGCCTCGATGAGAACCATCGGCCATTGAGCGTCTATCGCCATCGTTTGGGGACGACCGCCGACCAAGACGAATTGGTTTTCCAGGAGCCGGACACAACCGTTTTTGTTCAAATCGGACGGGCGAAGTCTGGCGGCCTCGGGTTCATCACTGGTTCGGCCAATGAGACCACGTGGACCCGTGTGCTCGACCTGACCAATCCGGAAACGCCTGCTCGGCTCGTGCTGCCCGCCGGCGGCGAAGTGAAGTCCAACGCCGACTTTCACCCGAGCCTCAACGGCGTTGCGACCTTGCTCATTCGCACCAACGATGATGGCGCTGAGGACTACAAGATTGTCGCGGCACCACTCGCGACGCCCGATAAGGCCAATTGGGTTGAAATCGTGCCCCATAGGTCCGGCGTGTTGATCACGTCCTTTGCGGTGTTCCGCGATTGGATCGTCCGGCTTGAGCGTGAAAATGCGCTCCCCCGCATCGTCGTCCGCGAGATCGCGACGGGCACGGAACACATCATCGCCTTTGACGAACAAGCCTATGCGCTTGGCATCAGCGATGGGGCGGAGTTCGACACCGACACGCTGCGCTTCGTCTATTCCTCCATGACAACGCCGACCGAGACCTGGGACTACGATATGCGCCAGCGCACCCGGATCTTGCGCAAGCGTCAGGAGGTGCCGTCCGGCCACAATCCCTCGGCCTATGTGACACGCCGGCTTTTTGCGACCGCCGCCGATGGCGAGACCGTGCCAATCTCGCTTCTTGCTCGCGCCGATACGCCGCTCGATGGGTCGGCGCCGCTCCTCCTCTATGGCTATGGCTCCTATGGCTCGTCGATGCCGGCGAGTTTCTCAACCGGTCGGCTCTCCTTCGTTGATCGCGGTTTCGTCTTCGCCATCGCCCATATCAGGGGCGGCATGGAAAAGGGTTATCGCTGGTACCGCCAAGGCAAACGCGAGCACAAAACCAATACCTTCACCGATTTCATCGCCTGCGCGGAGCATTTGATCGCCAAGGGTTACACGAAGGCGGGCAAGATCGTGGCGCGAGGCGGATCGGCCGGCGGCA
>JBAWYY010000122.1:0-7591 GCA_037143285.1 Alphaproteobacteria bacterium
GGCAGGAAGCGGGCCTTGTAATCCATCTTCTTCGACCCCTCGACCCAATAGCCGAGATAGACATAGGCAAGGCCCATGGCGCGAGCTCGGGCAATATGGTCGAGGATCACCAGGGTCCCGAGGCTACGATCAGCCTCAGCGGGTTCGTAGAAGGAATAGACAAGGGATAGCCCGTCAGCGAGCAAATCGGTCAGCACGCAGGCAACCAGCTCTCCCTTCGAGCGGCCGTTGATGCTCGAATTTGCATCGCGCTTGCGATATTCCACCATGCGGGTTACCACATGGCTGTCTTCGACCATCAGTGCGTAATCGAGCACGCTCATATCGGCCATGCCGCCGCGGGCATGACGCCAATCGAGATAGGCGCGAAACACCGAATATTGCTCGGAGGATGGGATCGGCTGCTTCATCTCGCCGACCAAGTCGCTGTTGCGCCGCATGATCCGCCGAAATGAACGGGTCAGGTCAAAATCGGCCACCGGCACTCGAACCGAAACGCAGGCGCGGCAGCTTTCGCAGGCTGGACGATAGGCAATGGATTGCGACCGACGAAACCCACCCTGACTGAGGATATCGTTCAGCCCGCGCGCCTTCTCACCCACAAGATGCGTGAACACCTTCCGTTCCGACTGGCCCGGCAAATAGGGGCAGGGGGTCGGCGCTGTCAGGTAGAACTGGGGTGTGTCTCTCGGCTGCTGGGTCACGGGGTTGGCTTTGGTCACCGTCGCGACGCAGCGACGGACAGACCATCACGATAACAATTCGCCAGACGCGCGCAATTGCGCAGTTTGTCGAGGGTCGCGATCTTCACATCACATCACCGGCACCGCCCACCATTCGGGTGGCCGGCCAGCCCTGGCGCGCAAGCACCGCCATGATCTCCGCCACGTGGCTTTCGTCGCGGGTCTCCACGGTGACGTCGAGCTTCGTGCCCTTTGCCGGCGTATCCAGGAACAAGCGACGATGGGAGACCTCCAGAATATTCGCGCCAGTCTGGCCGAGCACGGTCGCGATATGGCCGAGCACACCGGGCTGATCGGGGATCGTCACGCGGAATGAGACCACGCGACCCTCGCGCTCCAGCTCTCGCATCATGATCGCGGCAAGGATCCTCGGGTCGATATTGCCGCCGCAGAGCACGAGCCCAACTTTTCGCCCACGGAAGCGGTCGGGATCGGCCAGCATTGCTGCGAGCCCTGCCGCGCCCGCTCCCTCCGCGATCGTCTTCAGCCGCGTTAGATAGATGTTGACCGCTCGCTCCAGGTGGCTCTCGTCCACGAGCACAATGCCGGAGACGAGGTCGCGCACGATCGGCTGAGTACGCCGGCCGACCTGTTTAACCGCAATGCCCTCGGCCAAGGTGGCGCCACCCACCGGGCGATTGCCGCCGGTCATGGCGTTCCACATGGACGGATAGAGCGAGGCTTCGACGCCGATAATCTCGATATCCGGTCGAATAGCCTTTGCCGCGATGGCATTGCCGCCAATCAGTCCGCCGCCGCCGATGGGGATCACGAGAATATCGAGATCCGGCACGTCTTCGAGCATCTCAACAGCGATTGTCCCTTGACCGGCCATCACGGCCTCGTCGTCATAGGGATGAACCCAAACGAGACCTTGAGCGGCTTGGATCGCCTCAGCGCGCGTTTGCGCTTCCGCGAGCGTGTCCCCATCCAGCACGACCCGCGCACCATGGGCGCGAGTGGCCGCTACCTTCACATGGGGCGTGGTTGCCGGCATGACGATGGTGGTGGGAATGCCGAGGCGACCGGCATGGAGCGCTACCGCCTGGGCGTGGTTGCCTGCCGACATCGCGATCACGCCGGTGCGGCGCTCCGCCTCGCTCAAGCTTGCGAGTTTCACGAGGGCGCCACGCTCCTTGAAAGCGTTGGTCACCTGCATGTTCTCAAATTTCACGTGCACGCGTGCGCCGGTCAGCGCGTCAAGGGCTGGCGCCGGCAGCATGGGTGTCCGCATCACCTGACCTGCAATGATGCGATGGGCCGCTGTGATGGCCGCGATATCCAGACCCATTCTCGTCTCCTCGAACCCTTGAAATCGCACGGACTATCGCTGCCGGCGCGACATTTCCGGCGGCAACTGCCATCATTAAGCGAGCAAGGAGAGGAAGGCCACGGCCTGAGGAGGCCGCCAGCTTGGGTTTACGTCTTAGGCGCTGGCCTTCAAAAGCTCAGCCACGCGCGGGGCGAAATATGTTAGAATGCCGTCACAGCCCGCCCGCTTGAACGCCGTCAGGCTCTCGATCATCGCCCGTTGGCCATCGATGGCACCGGCCCGAGCCGCGAACTCGATCATCGCGTATTCGCCCGACACCTGATAGGCGAAGGTTGGAACGCCGAAAGTGTCCTTCACGCGCCGACAGATATCGAGATAGGGCATGCCGGGTTTGACCATCACCATATCGGCGCCTTCGTCGAGATCGAGTTCGACCTCGCGCATGGCCTCATCAGAATTGGCGGGGTCCATCTGATAGGTTTTCTTATCACCGATCAGGGCCGCTTTCGTGCCGATCGCGTCCCGGAAGGGACCATAGAAGGCCGAGGCATATTTTGCGGCATAGCTCATAATCTGCGTGTCGATGAAGCCGGTACTGTCGAGTGCACGACGCAGCGCCCCAACGCGACCATCCATCATGTCTGAGGGTGCTACGCAGTCGGCACCAGCTTCGGCCAGCGCCAGGGCCTGACGGCACAGGATCACAACCGTCTCGTCGTTCAAGATGCGGCCGTCATCGGTCAACAGGCCGTCGTGACCATGAGAGGTGTAGGGATCGAGCGCCACATCGGTGATGATGCCGATATCGGGGACGGCGGCCTTAATCGCCCGCACCGCGCGGCACATGAGATTGCGGGTATTGGCGGATTCTGAGCCGTGGGGATCACGCAGGTCCGGATCCACATAGGGGAAGGGCGCAATCGCGGGAATGCCGAGTTGAGCCGCGCGCTCGGCATCACGGACAGCTTCGTCAATGTTCACCCGGTCAACGCCGGGCATGGTTGAAACCGGGCGGCGCGCCTCAGTGCCATCCATGAGAAAGATCGGCCAAATCAAGTCATTGGTGGTGAGCACGTTCTCACGCACCAGCCGACGCGCCCAGTCGGACTTCCGATTGCGGCGAAGGCGGGTCGTGAGCGCCAATTTGTCTTGGGTGCGGTGGCTGTTCAGCGGGTTTTCACTCCGCAACGCGCGAATAGTCATGGCCTAATCCTGACAAATGGCGGTCAATGGCGGCTAATCCCCATGTCGCTACCACCTTAGAATTTTTCTGAACAGTCCGGACATTACACCATTGGGGGTGTCGTGTAGCGTCTTGGACGTTCGGGCGCGTTGACGAGGCTGTTCCTCCCCCGTATCGCTGCATCCAATCCCATGGGCTGCGGAGGCTTGATATGGAATTCGGCCTTAGCGAGGAGCAAACGGCCTTTCGCGATGTGGCGCGCGAATTTGCGGACGCCGAAATGGCACCCCATGCGCGCGCTTGGGATGAGGGTTCGATCTTCCCGGAGGCCACTCTGCGCAAGGCCGCAAGCCTTGGTTTTGGTGGCATCACCGTGCGGGACGATGTCGGCGGCACTGGTCTCTCGCGCCTTGATTCCGCGATCATCTTCGAGGAATTGGCCCAAGGCTGCGTCTCGACGGCCGCCTATATCTCCATTCACAACATGGCGGCCTGGATGATCGATGCCTATGGGCATGATGACCTGCGCCGCCGTTATCTGCCGAAGCTCTGCTCGATGGAGAGTTTCGCAAGCTATTGCTTGACCGAGGCAGGGGCGGGCTCGGATGCCGCCTCATTGAAGACGCGCGCGGTCAAGGACGGCAATTCCTGGGTCATCAATGGCTCCAAAGCTTTCATTTCCGGCGGCGGGCGCTCAGACCTCTACGTCGTGATGGCGCGCACGGGAGCCGAGGGACCGCGCGGTGTGTCAACCTTCGTGGTGGAGGGCGGCACGCCAGGCCTCACATTTGGCGCGCAAGAAAAGAAACTCGGGTGGAAGAGCCAGCCGACGGCTGCAGTTCACTTCGACAATGTGCGCATCCCCGCCGAGAACCTCGTGGGCGTTGAGGGCCAAGGCTTCAAAATCGCGATGGCTGGGCTCGATGGTGGCCGTTTGAACATCGCCGCATGCTCCATCGGAGGCGCGCAGTTCTGCCTTGATCGCACCATTGCCTATATGAAAGACCGCAAACAGTTCGGCAGTTCGATCGCCGATTTCCAAGCACTACGCTTCCGTGTCGCCGATTATGCGACTGAACTTGCCGCAGCCCGGCTCATGGTGCGCCGTGCAGCGACTGCGGTCGGCGAAGGCGAACCCGGGGCTACCGCGCTCGCGGCCATGGCGAAGCGCTTCGCAACCGATACCGGATTTACGGTGGTCAATGGCTGCCTGCAGCTGCATGGCGGTTATGGCTACCTATCGGATCACCCCATCGAGCGGGTCTTGCGCGATGTGCGGGTCCACCAAATTCTTGAAGGCACCAATGAGATCATGCGCGTCATCATCGCGCGGGATATATTCGGCGCATGACGACTGATCTGATCCTAGAACGGCGAGGGGCAGCGGGCCTTATCACGCTGAACCGGCCAAAAGCCTTAAATGCTTTGACCCATGACATGGTGCGAAAGTTGCGCCCGGCGCTTGAGGCCTGGGCGGATGATCCTGCCGTCGCACGTGTCGTCATTCGCGGGGAGGGCGGCAAGGCGTTTTGCGCCGGAGGCGACATTCGCGCGCTCTATGACCTCGGTCGCGCCGGACGCCACGACGAGATGCTCACGTTCTGGCGCGAGGAATATGAGCTCAACATTCTGATCAAGCGGTTTCCCAAGCCCTTCGTCGCCCTCATCGACGGCATTGTCATGGGTGGCGGGGTCGGGCTGTCGATCCATGGGTCCCATGTGGTCGCGGGGTCCAATTTTGCCTTCGCAATGCCCGAGGTCGGGATCGGCTTCTTCCCCGATGTGGGTGGCACCTGGTTTTTGCCGCGCATGCCCGGTGAAACCGGCACCTATGCCGCACTCACGGGCGCCCGGTTCAAGCAAGGCGATGCGCTAGCGACCGGACTTGCGACCCACGCGGTGTCCAGTGAGAGCTTTGCAGCCCTGACCGAAGCCCTCACCGGACTTGAACCGGTAGACGCGATCCTGGAGCGTTTCGCGGCCCCGCCTGTGCCCTCCGGTGTCACCGGTCATCGTGGATCGATCCAACGGTGCTTCGCTTTTGATACCGTCGATCAGGTCCTCGCAGCGCTTGATCATGATGCGAAAGCGCTCGATGCTTGGTGTGCAGCAACCGCCGCTACCATCCGGACGAAATCACCGACCTCATTGAAAATTGCCATCGAGCAAGTCCGGCGCGGTGCGGCCCTTAGCTTTGAAGCCGCCATGGTGCTGGAATTCGGCATCGTGTCGCGGATTTGTCGTGGCCCGGACTTCTATGAAGGCGTTCGCGCCGTCATCGTCGACAAAGACAACGCACCCAGTTGGGCGCCCGCAACGCTCGACGAGGTATCAATCGATGCGATTGCGGCCTATTTTGCACCGCTCGAACGCGGCTCTTTGGTCACACCTCCCGCGGTGGCCGAGTGGATCCAGCGGCGAGGGTCGGCATGAGCACCACCAAACTGCCCGCGGCCATGACCATTTCAGGATCGGGACGGCCGCAGGATATCGACTGGGGCATCATTTTCGCCGGCGCCATGCGCCTCTTGGCTGTTGTCGCCATGGTTCGTGGCTTGGCCCATTGGCTCTTTATCTGCGGTCTCGCCCAAATCGATGGCATTGAGTTCCCGGATTGGAGCATCCCGCTGCAGGCCACCACCATCTATCTGGCGATCATGGATCTGGTCGCGTCGGTGGGCCTGTGGATGCTTGCCACCTGGGGCGGCGTTGTTTGGCTCTTAGGCATCGGCCTGTGCACTGCGATCGATCTCGCAGCCATGATTTCGCCGGGCGGCTGGACCACTCAGGCGGCGAGGCCGCTCATCGTGACGCTTGCCGACCTTGTTCTCGTGACCGCCTATGGCTGCTTGGCGCTGCTTGCCAAGCGCCAGGCCAATGCCAAGCCCTAAATCGGGGTCTCAAATAAGCTGAGGGAGGATGCAGTGACGACAATCGCCTTTGTTGGACTGGGCAATATGGGCGGCCCCATGGCCGCAAACCTCATCAAGGCCGGGCACCATGTGATCGGGGTTGATCTGTCGAGCGACGCCGTCGCGCGCCATGTGGCCGCCGGAGGGTCGACTGCCGCCTCGCCTGCGGAAGCTGCCGCTGCCGCCGATGTCGTTGTGACGATGCTGCCCTCAGGCCGCGAGGTTCGCGCGCTTTATACTGGGGATGCCGGCATCATCGCAAAGGCCAAGGCCAGCGCGCTGTTCATCGATTCCTCCACGATTGCCGTCGAAAGCGCGCGCTTTGTTGCGGCCGCCGCCGCAGCAGGTGGCCACGGCATGCTTGATGCGCCGGTTTCAGGCGGCGTCGGCGGTGCAGCCGCCGGCACCCTTACCTTCATGGTTGGTGGCGATGATCTCGCTTTCGAATGCGCGAAGCCAATCTTGGAGGCCATGGGCAAGACCATTGTCCATGCGGGCGCCGCAGGGAATGGTCAGGCTGCGAAGATCTGCAACAATATGATCTTGGGCATCACGATGATTGCAACGTCCGAGGCCTTTGTTATGGCGGAGAAGCTGGGGCTCGATAAGCAGAAGCTCTTCGACATCGCCTCGAAATCCTCAGGTCAATCCTGGTCCATGACCACCTACTGCCCGGTGCCTGGGCCGGTCCCCACCAGCCCAGCTAATCGCGACTATGCCCCGGGCTTCACGGTGGCGATGATGCTGAAGGACCTGAAACTAGCCCAGGATGCGGCGCAATCATCCGGCGCGACTACGCCGCTCGGGGCAGAAGCAACGGCGCTCTACAGCCTCTTTGCCAGCCATGGCGGGGCTGCGAAGGACTTCTCCGGCATTATCGAGTTCCTGCGCGGTCGTTGATCCTTTCTGCGGCTCTTGTTGGTCATCCTCAATGAAGTTTGAAGAATTGGCCGGCGAGCCGCAGATCGGCCTGCGGAAGGTCATGCTTTCGCGAGTCTTGCCAAAACATCTCTGAATCCTTTCACGCCAAGCCAAGTGCTTGATTGCGCGGACTCGGCGTTATGAATCGAATCTTGCCTTGAGATGCTTTGGGTTGATGAAAAGAAAACAACTGATTTCCAAGAGATCAATTCAATTTTTCGTACACCTTCATGGGGTTAATCCGCCTTCATCTTGTTTATTCGGGCGACTTTAAAGAACGTCCCACTATGGTCAGGGCAACTCGAACGGAGACAGGGCTGTTCGAAACAGGGAGCCGGAAACCGGCCCCATGGCGTTGACAGAGTGGACAGTGAGGATCGTCATGAATGCGATGATGAAGACCAAGGGGCCCGCGGTTGTTGCGGTATCACCCGAGCGGCAAGAGCGGTTTGAACAAGTCAAACCAGTTTATCTCGAAGCTTTGACTTTGATCGAGCGGCTGCACCGCCGTCTCCTCGATGTCATCAAAGATGAATTCGACCGTCGCAATCAGCCCGAG
>JBAWYY010000123.1:0-7506 GCA_037143285.1 Alphaproteobacteria bacterium
CGCGGAAGACGGCCGCAAGCTTGGTGCGATCGCGGGTCCCCGTACGTCCCATGGTGAGATAAAGCGGGATCAGACCGCCTTGTTTCACCCGGCCGATCATTTGGCGGCCGTCATTTAAGATGCTCGCGACCCCATTCGACATGAGGCTATCGCAATAGTCTTGCGCCGAGCGGCGGCTCTCCGGCGCGAACAGCGAGGTGAAGGGGCGGCTTTTGACCTCAACCGCTTCATAGCCGAACAGCGCTTCCGCCGACCGGTTCATGCTCTCGATCGTGCCGTCCGCATTCACGAGCACGACGCCGTCTGTGGCCGTGTCGAGGATTTCCTCGACTTCATCGAGGCGGGTGCGCATCTCGATGAGCGACGTCCGCGTCGCCTCCGGAAGCGCGCTCGCATCCTCAATGCGGGTCAGCGAAAAGAGCAGCGCCGACTCGCCAGCCCAGCTCGTTTTCGCAAGGCGCGCCTCAACGGGAACGGTCGTCCCGTCGGCTCGCGTGATCGTCAAGGGACCTGTATTTTGGGCTTCCGTCAGGCCATTGGCAAAGAGACGGGAGACACCGCCCTCGAGTTCCAGAGCGCCAGCGCTGTCGAAGCCCGCCCAGTCCAACAGCATACGGTTGGCATAAAGAACGGCGTTGCCGCGATGGACAATGATGCCCATGGGCAAACGATCGAGCACGGCGCGTGCGTCATCATTAACGTCGAGGCTCGCCACCAAGCGGGCCGGCGCGAGATCGGCCAGGGCATCGGGCTTGGTCGGTTCGGGCGACGTGAGAGGTGCTGCAAGGTGTTCGGTCGAAGGCGTTTGCGCCGCGATCTCAGTGGCTGGCACCGCGGGTGTTTCGTCAAGCGCATCCACCTCGGCCATATCAACCGGATCAGGCAGCGGCTCGTCGTCGATGGAATCAAGCGCGTCATTCGCCTGGGAAGCGTCAATGCCGGCTGCTTCTGTCGCTTCAACCGCGTTTTCGGTATCGACGTCATCGGTCGACACAAGCGGATCGGCTTCTAGCGTCTGATCTTGCTCAGCGGCAGAAATATCCGCCGAAGGTATCGCCTCTGGAGCCGGCGTTTCGATGGCGGACGAATCTGCCGCCTCGGATGCTGGTGTCTTCGTTTCGTCGCCGCTCACCAATGCGGCTGGCGGGGGCGGCGCAAAGGCGCTCGGCAGCGGCCCGTGCGGCGTCCCGGCATCAGCCGTGATGGCCGGCGTGTCGGTCTCGGCCGGTGCGGTGTTCTGCGTTTTGGCCGGCAGTTCGTCTTCCGTCCGAGCGCCGAGCGCACGGGCGATTTCGCGGAACGCATTTCGCTCCACAGGGCTCAAAGCCGCACGCTTGGTGTCCGGCACCGTGCCGCGCAGCGCCACCACATTGGGCGGATTGGTGATGACGGTCAGGGCAGGGCGGGTCTCGCCCGATGTAGGCAGCGGCGTCGATTCAGCGGGGACGGCTGACGGGGCGTTGGTGGCTTCAGCCTCTGGCGCCTCAGCGGCGCTGGGCTCGGAGAGATCTACCTCAGGTGCGTCAAAAGCGGCCGGAGTATAGATGTTTATGGCCTCGTCGGCATCCGTCGTCACAGCCTCGTCGGCATTGATCGTCATGTCGGCCGCAGTCGCCTCAGCTTCGGCGGTCGGCGCCGGAGCCGGTTCGGCAAGCGCTGCTGTCACCGCGCGCTCTGCGAGACCGGTGACAAGCGCAAAACCGGAATGGCCCTCAAATCCGCCATCGCGGCCAAGCTTCGGGAAGCCTGACAAAGCGACCGTCAGGCGCTGGTCCATGCCATCCATCGGCCAAAGCGATGCAAGCCCGCTGAACGTGGTGCGATCGGCAAGAGCCTTGGCGACCCGCCCATCGGGATCAAGCTGAAACCGCTCGGCAGCCTCACTCCAGCTCATCCCGGTAAGAGCCGCACTGACGGCGGGCATCGTCTCGCTGAAGCGCCCAGCGCTGTCCATGCGCCAACTGATGCGGCGCGGGAGTTCAGGCGATGCTGCCGGGAGGGCTGGGATGGGGTTGACAGGAGCGGGTGTTGCGCTCGCAAGAACTGGCATCGGAGCGGGCTCGGGCGCAGTCGAGGGCATCTCGACCGGTGCCGAAACTGTCTCGACCGGCGTCGCGTCCGGAGTGCCCACATCGGGGGCCGGGGCCGAGACGATACGCAGCCCCTGATCCGGCGCCTTCACCGGATGACTAGCGATGGTCGCCAAGATCGCCTCAGCGGAGGGCAGGGCCACAAGCGACAACGGGCCTGTCACCAAATCGAGGGTCGCCACACCGGTCTCAGCCAGGGCGGACAAGACGGTAGCGGTGTCGCCACCCAGCAAGGCATTCAAGGGCGCATTGCCGAGGGCTGCTGCGCCGGTGCCTGCCGCCAAGAGTTCGCCGGTTTTGTCATATAGCGCGATGGGTGCGTTTGACTCCGCCACGGCAGCGATTGCGGCGGCGCGAGCGTCCCCGCGCTGAGGGCCGGCCATGGTGACGGCGACGACTGTGTCGCCGCCGACCGTCAATCGGCGCGCTTCGGTCAGGGCCATTTCTGAGCCCAGACGCCCAAACAAGCGAATGCGATCAAGACGGCTTGAGCCATCATCGGGTAAAGTCGGCGACAGCCGCGCGATTTGTCCGGCAAAGGGGTGAGTGGCGGAGTAGATCCGTTCAGCCGCGATGGAGGCACCGGTTGCACCCATGGCGCGCGCGCCAGCGGCATTGGTGGCGATGAGGCGGATGCCATCAGCACGCCACAGCCACCAGGGACCGGGCTCAGCGATCAGCCTCGCGATCGCGGGATCGGCGAGAAGGGCAGCGATGGAAGTGGCCGTTTCCGCCATGGTGTGTCCGCTCAGGGGCTTAACAGAAGATAAAGATTTCTAGTCGCTTTTGCCCCATCACGTCCATGTCGGGAGTGCTTCCCCGGCAATCAAGCCTTCCTTAACCTTAATTCTCGACCAACCAAGGCCGAAGTGCGGCGCGCTTTTCCTGCGGCACATTGGCGCGAGTGAGAGGATGCGCTTCCAAGGAGGACCGTCGTCGCGCTACATATCCTCAGTCGGTGGCGTGAATCGGCTGGAGCGAGGGGATTGGCAATGACATCTGCGGGCAAGGACTATGAGATTCCTGTCGAGATGCGGGATTTCGCCGAACGGAGCGTCCAGCAGGCTAAGAAGGCTGTCGATGGCTTCATGACCGCTGCGCATCGGGCTGTGGATACGATGGAGAACTCCGCAGACGTCATTCAGAACGGGGCGACCACTGTCGGCCGCATGGCGGTTGATTTCGCAGAAGCCAATCTCGCCGCGAGCTTTGACTTCGCCCAAAAGCTGGTGCGAGCGGCCGATGCCAATGAGATGATGAAGCTTCAGGCCGAGTTTCTCACGGCCCAAATGACAGTGTTGCAGAACCAGGCCACGCAAATGGGGGCGACCATCGTCACCAAGGCATCCGGCAGCGGCAAAGCATCCGGGTAAAATCGCACATTTTTTGATCTGTAAATTGTGCGACGCAGAATTTTGTTGCATCGCACAATAAATCGGTTTAGAGCTCTGTCCATGGTTGATCGCCGCAGCAGTGTGGCTTGGTTGACCGCCGGTTGGGGCCAACCAAGGCGATACCCCGTGCCCGGCGACATTGATTGTCTTCGCCCTGTACAAGGACTCGTCACATGGCCACCAAAGCCCCCAAGACCACTGAAGCCGCCGCCACCACCACCCCGGCTCAGGTTTTCCCGTTCCCGGCTTTTGATTTCTCGAAGCTCGAAATGCCGAAGTTCGAAGTTCCGAAGTTCGACATGTCGAAGATCGAAGTCCCCGCTGCGATGCGCGAAGCGACCGATAAGGCCGTCAGCCAGGCTAAAGAAGCCTATGCCAAGCTGAAGACGGTTGCTGAAGAAGCCACCGACCTCGTCGAAGACACCTATTCGACCGCGTCGAAGGGCGTGACCGAGTTCAACCTCGCCGCTCTCGAAGCCTCGCGCTCCAACATGAACGCGACCTTCGACCACGTCCGCGACGTGTTCGCCATCAAGACGGTTGCCGAGCTCGTCGAGCTTCAGTCCGCTTTCATGCGCAAGCAGTTCGAAGCCGTTCAGGCGCAGGTGAAGGACCTCGGCGGCATCGCTCAGAAGGTCGCCACCGCCACCGCCGAGCCGGTGAAGGAAAAGTTCGAGAAGACCATGTCGTCCCTCAAGGCGGCGTGATCGCTCTTCGGCCCTTCTTTGCAGCATAGGGGCCGGCATTCGGGCCTGGATCGGTAACCCCGTTCCAGGCCCTTTTTCTTATGTCTCTGGACTCGCTTGAAATAGCCGAAGCGCGGAAGTATGGTCCGCGCCGTTCAGACCCCTAAAGCGGGTCGGCCCTGCACCCCATGCAGCCATAGCTCAGTTGGTTAGAGCGCCGGATTGTGGATCCGGAGGTCCCTGGTTCGAGCCCAGGTGGCTGTACCATTTTTAGGGGGTGTCGAGCGTTTAGGTGCGCTCGATCTTCGCCGCCTTCTCGCGATCAAACCACCACGTTCCCGGAACCCCGCGCGAATAGGCGGGCTTAGTGGCGGGAAAGCCGAATTGGTCCCAATAAGCAAACCAATGGGTGCCCTTGTACCAATGCGGCACCCAGTAACGGCCCGCACGCAACACCCGGTCGAGCGCCCGACAGCAGATGGTGAGCTCCTCGCGGTTCGAGGCGCCAATCACCTTTTCGATCAGCGCGTCAACCACGGGATCCGCGATGCCAGCTAGATTACTGGAGCCGGGGCTCTTGCCGGCGTCCGAGCCGAAGAACGTCCGCAAGGATTCGCCCGGGGTTAGCGAGAGCGAGTAGCGCCGGATCGTCATGTCGAAATCATAGTCCTTCAGCCGCGACTGATATTGGGCCGAATCAACACGCCGGATCTGAGCCTCAATGCCAATGCGCTTGAGATTGGCAATGAAGGGCTGGGTGTGACGCTCCAATGAGGGCTCGAAATCGAGGAACTCGATGGTGATGGCTCGACCCTGTGGGTCAAGGAGGCGATTGTCACGCAGCACATAGCCGGCCTCGCGCAACAACTGCGTGGCGCGCCGCAGCACAGTCCGATCCTGGCCCGACGCATCGGTGACGGGCGGGACAAACGGCTCGCCGAAGACCTCAGCCGGAACACGATCTCTGAAGGGTTCCAGGATAGCGACTTCCGCCGCCGAGGGCGGACCCTTCGCCATCATGGTGGAGTTCTGGAAGAACGAATGGGTGCGGATGTAGCTGTCGAACATGACCTGCTTGTTGGTCCATTCGAAATCGAAGGCCAGCGCGATGGCCTCCCGCAGTCGGGGATCGCGGAACTTCTCGCGCCGTGTGTTGATGAACCAGCCTTGGGCGCCGGAGGGCGTCTGGTCCGGCAGTTCCGCTCGCTTCACGCGGCCGTCGCGGGCTGCGGGAAAATCATATTGGGTGGCCCAGGCACGCGAGGTGAATTCCTCGCGGAAGGTATAGGTGCGGCTCTTGAAGGCTTCAAAGGCCACATCGCGGTCACGGAAAAACTCGACGCGGACCGTGTCGAAATTGTCCTGGCCGACGGTGACCGGCAGGCCTTCACCCCACCAATCGCGCACGCGATCATATTCGATGAAGCGGCCGGGCTCGAAGCGCCCGACCTTATAGGCCGCTGACCCCATGGGCACGTCCATGGTGGAGGCCTCAAAATCGCGGTTCGCATACCAAGCGCGCGACAGGATTGGGAGACCCGCAACCGTCAGCGGGAGATCGCGCGAGCGTCCCGGCGCGAAACGGACAAGGACCGCCTTCTCGCCGTCCGCCTCGGCGCCGGCAAGATCGCGCAGCACGATGCGCAGGAGGGGATGGCCCTTTTCCTTCAAGGTCATCATGGACCAAGCGACATCGGCCCCCGTGATCGGGGTGCCATCATGGAAGCGGGCCGTATCGCGGATTACGAAGCGGTAGGTGAGCCGGTCTTGCGAGATGCCGACGTGGGAAGCCGCAAAGCCATACATGGCGTCCGGCTCATCGGCCGCACGCGACATGAGGGTCGCGAAGATCTGCTCAAGACCCGGAGGGGCGTCGCCGCGCAGCACCAGGGTGTTCATGGTGTTGAACGTGTTCGGGTTCTGGTTGAACGCCCAAGTCGAGGCCGTGTGGACGAAAGTGCCGCCCTTCGGTGCCTGCGGGTTCACATAGTCGAACTGTTTGAAATCCGGGCCATATTTCAGATCACCGAAGGCTGAGAGGCCGTGGGTTTCGGTGAAAGTCGCTTGAGCGCCTGCAAGCCGTGGTGCTGCAAGCACCAGCGATGTTGTTGCAGAGGCTGCAATCATCGTGCGGCGGGTGAGACGGGACATGGACGACCTCGTGAACACGGTGGTGATCAAGAAGATAGGGGACGAGAACCCATTCGCCCATGGTCAAACGTGCACGAGATCGTCATTCCTGTGGAGGTCCGCCCCTGAGCCTGCGTGCAGGCGTTCAACGGGCGGTCAAGCGCGCAGCCTTGGCTTGATCGAACCACCAAATGGTCGGGAACCCCGTCACGCCATAGTCCGGCATGGGGTCGGGGCGGCCAAACCGGTCCCAGCGCGCGGTCCAGGCCCGGCCCGAATACCAGGTGGGGATCATGTAGTGATTGGCGAGCAGCACACGATCAAGGGCCCGAGTTGCCGCAATCAATTCCGCGCGGTCCTTCGCATAGATCAGCACATTGATCAGCGCGTCGATGGCGGGGTTCTTGATGCCGGCACGGTTTAGCGATGCCGGGCGATCGGCGGCCTCCGACCCCCAGTAATCGCGTTGTTCGTTGCCGGGCGACAGCGATTGTCCGTAAGAGCCGAGGATCGCTTCAAAATTTCGCTCGCGGACCCGGTTCACATATTGCGCGGAATCAACCTGTCGCAATGAGAGTTCGACGCCGAGCCGATCGAGTGACGACTTAAAGGCGAGCGAATGGCGCTCGAAGGTTGGCCCGTTCAACAGGAGTTCCAGGCGAAAGGGCTCGCCCGTTGCCGCATTGACCATTCGGCGATCGCGGACTTCAAAGCCCGCTTCCCGCATCAAGCGCAGCGCCTCGCGCAGATTGTTGCGCAGCGCATCCTGCGTGCCGCCGACGGGATTGCGATAGGGCGTGGTGAAGACCTCCGGCGGGACTTGCGCTCGCACTTTCTCCAGGATCTCAAGCTCAAGCCCCTGCGGAAGATCGCGCGAGGCAAGCTCGGTATTGACCCAGAAGCTATCGGTTCGCCTGTAGGCATTGAACATCAGGGTTGCGTTCATGCTTTCGAAGTCGAGCATGAGGTTCAGCGCGCGCCGGACGCGCATGTCTTGAAACTTCGGCAGGCGCAGATTGAGAATGATCGCCTGCATGCCGGTCGAGGCACGGTTGGTGAAGGTCTCGCGCACAACGCGATTGTCGCGAACGGCGGGAAATCATATTGCGTCGACCACTGGCGCGCATTGTTCTCCTGCCGCCAGTCCACTTGGTCGGCCTTGAAGGCTTCGAGTTCGACAAAATCGTCGCGGAAAAACTCGATACG
>JBAWYY010000124.1:0-7472 GCA_037143285.1 Alphaproteobacteria bacterium
GGTTGTGGCTGCACTTGAGCAAGGCCTGCGCGGCGCAGCGCAGGAACCAACGGCACAGGTGACCGTTGGCCCTGTGGTTGCCTCCGCCGTCCCGAATTTGCCGCCCGCCCCGCTTCCCACGGCACGTCCGTCCGCCATCGGCGGATCGCAGGTCGCCTCGCTCCCGGCTTTGATCACCACGGGTGATTCCCGTGGCCGGACCGAGCCGACACAGGACACCCAGACGCCGGGCTATGCGCTTGCCTTTGCCCAATCGACCCTGGTGCCGTCGCCGAGCGCCGTCGTAAGCCCCGTGCCGCAGGTGACCCCGACGCCGGCACCACGCGTTGTGCCTGAGCCGGTCGCGACCGCCCCTCGGCCGCGGGTGGCGCGCGCCACGCCGCCGCCGCCCTTGATCCCGCCGAGCATCGAGGGGCCGCGCGGTCGCGCCGTGCTTGCCCGCACCCGCACCGATCGTGCTGTGGCACAGGCAACCCTATCGACGCCTGATCCCCGCCAGCTGAAGCTGATTGAGGCCCCGGCCCAAGTGGTCGCCATGACCTTCACGCGCACGGCAGCCGCCCCGCTCACCGCCGAACGGTTCTCGGGCAGCGCCATCGTCTCGGTCCGCACGCTGGACTTTGCGCCGGCAAGCCCACAGCGGCGCGCCGCGCTCAACTGAGCGCCATGCCAGGCTGGCCGCCTGGGACCCTGCCCTGCCGTTCGGCCTGCTTGTGACACGCGCTTGGCTGAGGCTTGATCCGCACCGCGGGTGATGTCCCGTGGTTCGAGAACCATCGTGACCCGCCTGATCCCAATCGCGCTTGCCTTGCTCTGGGGGCTGAACTGGCCAGCTGTTCGGCTGTGCCTGAACGAAATCCCGCCCTTCGGGCTGCGCATGATCGGGCTGACGCTCGGGGCCGCAATCCTCTTCGCGCTAGCGAAGTTTACCGGCCGCAGCCTTGCGGTCAGGCCCGATCAACGCCTGCGGCTGATCACCTCAGGCATCCTCAATATCGCGATTTTCAATGTGACAACGGTGTTCGCGCAGCTGAACACCACCACATCGCGCGCGGCCATCCTCACCTTTACAACGCCGCTCTGGTCGATCCTGCTCGCCCGCATGGTCCTTGGCGAGCGACTTGATCGGCCTAAAGCCATTGCGCTTTCCATTGGGATGACAGGCCTTGCGCTTCTCGCGATCCCGCTGGTGACGGGACAGAAAAACATCTGGGGCCTCATCCTGCCCCTTACCGCCGCTTTTGGCTGGGCGGCCGGTACCGTATTTCAGAAAACCCACCCCGTTGAGGGCGATCGTATCGCAATTACCGCCTGGCAATTGCTGATCGGGGCAGCCGTTGCGCTCGCCGGCTTCGTGCTGACCGGCGAGCACCTGCCGGTCACACTCATGCCGATCACCTGGGTGGCGCTTGTCTTCCATGTCGTTGGATCAACAGCGATAGCCTATCTCCTGTGGTTCATGCTTTTGGATCGGCTGTCGGTCTCGGCGGCCTCGCTGACCACGTTGTCGATCCCTGTGGTCGGCGTCCTCTCCGCCATGTTGCTTGTCGGCGACCGGCCGAGCCTTGCCGATTGGGTCGGCTTTGCCGCGATCATTGTGGCTGCGGCGACCGTCCTTCTTGGCATCGGACGCCGTGACACACGGGCGTAACCCCGACGACACGTTTTTTCACGAACACGGGATTGAATAAAACGCCGCGTTGAATCCTGCTCGCGAACAGCCGATAGAGGGTCCGTCGCAGTGAGGAGATCGTTGCTATGGTTTTGACACCTCTCTTCGCCGCGCCGAAGGGCGCGGCCTCCAAGGCGGCTGCAGCGCTTGGGCCCTTGCCGGAATGGAATCTGGCGCATCTCTATGGGGGTCTCGACGATCCCCAAGTGAAGCGCGATTTTGAGCGAGCCGAAGCGGAGGCTGTGGCCTTCGAGGCGAGCTTTAAGGGCAAGTTGGACGAGATCGCTGCGTCATCCACGGCAGGCGCGCAGCTGGCGGCAGCCTTGAAGCGCTATGAGGCTTTGGAAGACCTCATCGGCCGGCTCATTTCCTATGCGGGCCTCGTCTATGCCGGCGAGACCACCGATCCCGCTCGCGCGAAATTTTATGGCGATGTGCAGGAGAAGGTCACATCGATCTCCTCGCACCTCTTATTCTTCGTGCTCGAGCTCAACCGGATCGACGACACCTTGATCGATCAGGCCATGGCTGCGGGGCCGCTTGCCCACTACAGGCCCTGGCTCGACGATATCCGCAAGGATAAGCCGTTCCAGCTGGAAGACCGCATCGAGCAATTGTTTCACGAGAAGAGCCTGTCGGGGCGAGGCGCGTGGAACCGGCTGTTCGACGAGACGATCGCAGCGCTGCGGTTCAAAGTTGGCGGCCAGGAACTGACGCTGGAGCCAACGCTCAATCAGCTGCAAGACACCCAAGAGGCGAACCGCAAAGCCGCCGCCGAGGCCCTTTCCGAGACCTTTCGCGGCAATCTGCGCGTCTTCACGCTGATCACCAATACCCTGGCCAAGGACAAGGAAATTTCCGATCGCTGGCGCGGTTTTGAGGATGTGGCGGATTCCCGCCATCTCGCCAATCGTGTCGAGCGCGAAGTGGTCGACGCCCTCGTCTCCTCGGTCCGCGAGGCCTATCCGCGGTTGTCACACCGGTACTACCGCCTGAAAGCCAAGTGGTTTGGCAAGTCGGCCTTGCCTCACTGGGACCGCAACGCGCCGCTGCCCAAGGTGGATATGCGCCCGATCCCCTGGACCGAAGCGCGCGACACGGTACTGTCCGCCTATGCGGGCTTCGCGCCCTCCATGGCCGATATCGCCCGCCGCTTCTTCGATGAGAATTGGATCGATGCGCCGGTACGGCCGGGCAAAGCACCCGGTGCCTTTGCCCATCCGACAGTGCCCTCGGCTCATCCCTACGTGCTCGTCAATTATCAGGGCAAGCCCCGCGATGTGATGACGCTCGCCCATGAGCTTGGCCACGGCGTGCACCAGGTCTTGGCCGCGCCCAACGGCGCGCTGATGGCGCCAACGCCCCTGACGCTTGCAGAGACTGCCTCGGTCTTTGGCGAAATGCTGACCTTCAAAGCGATCCTAGAGCGCACGACGCGCCCTGCCGAGAAGAAGGCGCTGCTCGCCTCGAAGGTCGAGGACATGATCAACACGGTCGTGCGCCAGATCGCCTTCTATTCCTTCGAGCGGAAGGTCCATATCGCCCGCAAAGAGGGCGAACTCACCACCGAACAGCTCTGCGAGATCTGGATGAGCGTCCAGGGCGAGAGCCTTGGGCCGGCCATCGAGCTGAAACCGGGCTATGAGACCTATTGGGCCTATATCCCGCACTTCATCCACTCGCCCTTCTACGTCTATGCCTATGCCTTCGGCGATTGCCTCGTGAATTCGCTCTATGCGGTCTACGAGAAAGCCGACAAGGGCTTTGCCGAGCGCTATCTGGCGATGCTGGCGGCCGGCGGCACCAAGCACCACGCGGATTTGCTGGCGCCCTTCGGTTTGGATGCGCGCGACAGCGCCTTCTGGCAAGGCGGGCTCGGCGTCATCGAGCGGATGATCATCGAATTGGAGGGGATGGAGGACTAAGCCGGCAAACCATGATCCAGCGCAAGGAAAGCGCTAGGTGCACCGGCGAAAAGGTGACACTGATCGCTTGACCGAAGGTCAGGTCACAGCCCGGCTAAGGTTCCCCCATGTCCCTTTATCGTCTCGATACGCTGTTCGCGCCCCAATCGATTGCGCTCGTCGGGGCCTCTGAGCGGCCGGGATCCATGGGCAAGGCGCTCCTCGACAATCTCAAGCGCGCGGGATTTGCCGGCGCGCTCTGGCCGGTGAACCCGAAACACAGCAGCATTAGCGGCCTACCCTGCTATCGCGACCTTACGAGCCTGCCGGGCGTGCCCGATCTGATGATCGTCGCGACGCCTGGCGCAACCGTGCCGGACCTCATCGACGAAGCAGCCACCTGTGGCGTGAAGACTGCAGTCATCATCACGGCCCTCGACCGTGAGCGCGACCCTCACGCTGCCGAAGCGATTGTCGCGAAGGCCCGCGCTCGCGGGTTGCGGCTTGTCGGCCCCAATTGCTTCGGTCTGATCGCGCCCTACGGCAAAGTGGACGCGAGCTTTGCCTCCCGCGCGGCCAAGCCGGGCACGCTCGCCCGCGTCTCACAGTCCGGCGCCTTCGCGCCCACCATGCTGAAATGGCCCCATACCCGCCATATCGGCTTTTCCGGTGTCGTCTCACTAGGCGATCAAGCCGATATCGATCTCGGCGATTGCCTCGACTATTTCGCCTGCGACCCGCATACCCGCGCGATCCTCCTCTATGTCGAGGCGGTCAATGACGTCCGAAAATTCATGGCGTCAGCCCGCGCCGCTGCCCGCATGAAGCCGGTGATCGTGCTGAAATCCGGACGCCATGCGGCCGCCGCCAATGCCGCACGCTCGCATACGGGTGCACTCGCCGGCGCTGATGCGGTTTACGCCGCAGCCTTCCGACGCGCGGGTCTCGTGCGCGTCACCGATCTCGACGAACTGATTGCGGCTGCCGAAACATTGTCGCGCTATCAGCCCTTTGACGGCGACCGCCTGACCATCGTCACCAATGGCGGCGGGCTCGGCGTTTTGGCGGTGGACCGGCTGATGGACCTCTCCGGCCGCCTCACCGCGCTTGATCCCAAAACGATCACAGCGCTCGACAAGGTCTTGCCGAAAACCTGGTCGCGCGCGAACCCCATCGACATCATCGGCGATGCCGACGCTGAGCGCTACAGCGCGGCCCTCAATGGCGCCTTGGATGATCCCGCAACCGACGCCGTCTTGGTGATGAACTGCCCGACCGCTTTGCTCTCAAGCAGGGCGGCCGCTCGCGCTGTGGCGGATACGGTCATCGCCCGGCGGAAAACAGGCGAAACGGCAAAGCCTGTCTTCACGGTCTGGCTTGGCGATCAGGAAGAGGCGACCCAGATCTTCGCCGATGCGGGCTTACCGAGCTATCCGACGGAGGCCGAAGCCGTACGCGGCTTCATGCATATGGTGCGCTATCGGCGCGGCCAGACCACACTGATGCAAACGCCCCAGCCGCTGCGCATGCCGCCACGCGCCGATGTTCCAGCCCTTCAAGCCGCCATTGAGGCTGAGATCGCCAAGGGGCGCCGCTGGCTCGATCCGCTCCTCGTCGACCGCATTCTCTCAAGCTTCGGCATCCCGACCGCGCCGATCCGCGCCGCCAAGAGTGCTACCGAGGCCGGCGCAATCGCGGCTGAATTCATTGCCCAGGGACAGGCCTGTGCGGTGAAGATCTATTCGCCTGATATCACCCACAAATCCGACATCGGTGGTGTGCGCTTGAGCCTTGGGACCCGGGAGGCGGTGGAAGCGGCCGCAACCGATATGCTGACCCGCATCCCGATGCTTGCGCCAACCGCGACCATCCTCGGGGTCACCGTGCAGCCCATGGTGCATCGCCCGGCCGCCCTCGAACTGATCGCGGGCCTCGCCGATGATGCGACCTTCGGCGCGGTGATGCTGTTTGGCCGTGGCGGCAAGGCCGTAGAGGTTATCGCCGATCGCGCACTCTCGCTGCCGCCCATCGACATGCGGATTGCCCGCGAGATGATCGCGCAGACGCGCATCTCTCGGCTCATGGGCGGCTATCGCGATGTGCCGGCCGTCGATGTGACGGGTGTCGCCGAAGTGCTGGTTCGCCTGTCCCAGCTTGCCGCGGCGCTCCCGAGCATTGCCGAGATCGACATCAACCCGCTGCTCGCCGATGCCGATGGCGTGGTCGGCGTTGACGCGCGCATCGGGGTTGCGCGTCCGAAAGCCGCAAGTCTCGCCCAGGGGTTCCATCCCCGTTTCGCGATTAGGCCCTATCCCCAGGAATGGGAACGCGAGGTCACGACCAAAACGGGCTATCACTTTTCGGTCAGGCCTGTTCGGGCCGAAGACGAGCCGCTCTATGAGGCCTTCTTCCCGCGTGTGGCTCAGGAAGACTTGCGGACGCGCTTCTTTGCGCCGATCCGGCAGTTCTCCCACCCCTTCATCGCGAAACTCACCCAGATCGACTATGCGCGCTCCATGGTGCTGTTGGCCCTTGAACCGGGGTCAGGCGACATGCTCGGCGCGGTGCGCCTCCACGGCGACCCCGATATGGTCGTCGGCGAATTTGCGATCCTCGTGCGCTCGGACCTCCAAGGCAAAGGGGTCGGGCGCGCACTGATGGAACTAATCATCGCCTACGGCCGCGACCAGGGCCTCACCCGCATCGAGGGCTATGTGCTAAGCGACAACAGCCGAATGCTGAAACTCTGTGCGGTGCTTGGCTTTACCCAATCGACTGATCCAGCCGACCTCAGCGTCGCGAAAGTGCAGCTGAGCTTATAGACGCTGCACAGGTTGCGACGACCTAACGTCAAGCGTGTGCCCGAAAAATAGAACACGGAATTTGAATAGTTTTATTCATTGTATGACGCAATTGATACAAATTAACGCAAAAACATCGGCTTTCTCTACGGTGGTTAACAGTTCACTTAGAAACTTTGATCAAATTAGCAGCGTCACAAAGAGGCAACTCAACACAAAAAGCAGTGGACTATCCGGTCCTGCCTTTGCCCCCCGAGAAGCGCGATCTGAGGCTGAAATGATGAAGTGGCTGAATTCCGTCAAGCTTGCACCCAAGTTGCTCGCCGCGGTCGTTTTCCTCACGCTCGTGAGCGCGACGATCGCTGCCATAGCGCTTCAGTCCCTTTGGCGAGTATCAGCGATCACCGAAACCATGGAGGCAGCACAAAAGCGTTCCCTGTCGGCTGGCCGCGCGACCTCAAATCTCCTGGCCTACTTCCGGCATGTTGAGTTTTTGCCCATTTCGCTCAGCGAGGAAGCGCGTCGATCCCATGAAAACGATGCAAATGAAGAGCTTCGGCGACTTCTCGGGCGTATTGACGAACTCGAAAAGTCAGTCATGACCGAAGAAGGACGGCGCGCTGTGATGACTGCGCGTGATGTTCTTGCCAAGTATAGGTTGGTACACGATCAGATTGCGGCGATCTCTCGGGCGGGAGACTTCGACAAAGCCGGCGCAATCGCACTTGAGCATTCAACGGCAGCCGATGTCATCCGCAAAGAACTGCGTGGCGTCGAAGATCGATCACTTGCACGCGCTCAAGAACTCGTGAAACAAGTGAAGGCTGCGGAAAATTTTGCTGAAACCATGATCGGGCTCGTTGCCTTGCTCGGCATTGGGATCGGTATTGGTTTCTCGCTCTTCATCATCATCGTCGGCGTCACCCGCCCCTTGGGCCAGATGAGCCAAACAATGAACGAGCTCGCTAAGGGCCGCACGGATCTCGACGTCCCCGGCGCTGACCGTAAGGACGAAGTGGGCGATATGGGCCGCGCTGTCCTGGTCTTCCGCGACAATGCCCGCGAGCGACTGCGGCTTGAGGAGCGCGAACGCCA
>JBAWYY010000125.1:0-7412 GCA_037143285.1 Alphaproteobacteria bacterium
GCTGCCGCTGGTCTATTTCGACAATATCGCCCGTTACGTCAGGAATGGCGGCGCCCTCTTGATCGCGGCCGGGCCCGAACACGCAACATCCGCTTCGATCCACGACACACCGCTCGAGACGATCTTGCCGGCGGCTCCGACCGGCGATGTGATCGATCGTCCCTTCCGCGCCCGCGTTTCCGAGTTGGGGCGTCGTCACCCGGTCACTCGGGCGCTTCCGGGCACAGTGACGGAGGGCGATCCGCAATGGTCGCGCTGGTTCCGTCTGATTGAATCGCGCACCCCGGTGCGCGGTGCCTCGCCTGTGATGGAAGACGCGGAAAAGCGGCCGGTGCTTGTCCTGCAGCGTCACGGCGAGGGACGCGTGGCGCTCCTTCTGTCCGACCATATCTGGCTCTGGGCGCGCGGTTTTGAAGGCGGCGGCCCGCATATCGAACTGTTGCGGCGCCTGTCGCACTGGCTGATGAAAGAGCCGGAACTGGAAGAAGAGGCGCTGCGCTTGACCGTTCGCGGCCGCATGCTCGGCATCGAGCTCCAGACCATGGCTGAGAAGCCAGAGATCGTGCGCCTCACCGCGCCGACCGGCGTCACCCAAGAGGTGCCGCTGACTGCTGCCGAACCGGGCCTTTACCGCGCTGAAGTGCCGGTAACCGATCTCGGGCTTTGGCGGGCGGAAGCGGGCAGTCTCGTCCGCCTCGTCAATGTCGGCCCACCCAATCCGCGCGAATTCACCGATGTGACCTCCACCACGCGGCTGCTAGATCCGCTGGTGCGGGCAACCGGCGGCGGCCTCTGGCGGATATCTGAAACTGGCGCCCTCAACATGCCGCGCATCGTGCCAACCCGCTCCAATACGACGTTTAGGGGTGACGATTGGATGGGCATCCGTCAGCGCGACGCAAGCGTCGTGCGCGGCATCGGCATCTTGCCGGTTTTTGCCGGCATCCTCGGCCTGATCCTGCTGCTTGGAGCGATCACCGCGACCTGGGCGCGCGAGGGCCGCTGAGCTTGAGGGTCACGCGCCTCGTACAGGCCCGCTGACGCCGGCGCTCGCGTCAGGAACCAGCTCTGCCCATAAGAGCCGCGCCGGGTCCACAGGACCTGGCAGAGTGATGCGGCCGCGCGGCACCATGTGAAAGCCGAACCGGTTGTAATAGGGCGCATCACCCACCAGCACCACGAGGCGATGCCCTTGGGCACGGGCAACCTCCAGGGACTTGCGGATCAAGGCCCCGCCAATGCCCCGCGACTGGAACGCCGGATCGATGGTGACAGGCCCGAGCAACAGCGCGGGGGCCGTTCCGATCACAAGCCCCGACAGGCGAATGGAGCCGACAAGCAAAGTGCCGACACGGGCAGTAAAGCAGAGCTCGTGGACCGGCGGCACACCCTCTCTGAGCCGAAACGCGGTGCGGGCAAAACGCCCAGGGCCAAAAGCGCGCTCATGCAAGCGATCAATGGCGGCGTTGTCGGCGGGTGTTTCGAGGTGAAGCGACAGCGTAAGTTCGGTCATATCTGGCCAAGCGACAAAGGGGAGCGGATCTGGCGGGGATTAGGCCAGCACGCGTCGTCGCAAGGAGATGAAGACCGGAGCGCTCATGGAAGCGCGATTAGCATGGGATGGCGGCGCTCACCAGTGCTCAGATCGAGGCTGACCATCAAAGAGTTCGGCGAGCCGGTCCCGCGTCGCGCGGCTGGTATCGGGCGGAAGCGCATCGCGGGCAAAGAACCCGTGGTCGATGATCTCGCGGTTTGGCTGCGGTGCAACAGGCTGAACCCATGCACGTATTGCATAGAATGCGACATGATCACGACGAGACGTTCGGTCGTTCAGATGCATCCCAAGGAAGGTCGGCTCGCCCGTCAGCTCGACATTGGCTTCCTCGCGAAGCTCCATCTCGAGCGCTTGACGAAGCGTTTGCCCGACCTCCACACCACCGCCCGGAAAATGCCACCCGGGGGTATAACCATGCTTAATCAACAGAATACGATCGTCTTTATCAATCACACAGCCGCGTACGCCAAGCGTCATGCCACGCGCGAAACGCCAATAGAGATGGAACAGCGGAGTGAGCTTACTGCGGAGGGCCGGATCAACAAACATAGGCTGGCCCCTCCCCTGTCTGATCATTTGATCGGAACAATTGTTTCAAAATCATGAAAAAGGCCCATCATTAATGCATGGCTGAACGCGGCGAATACCCCTGGTTCTCCTGCCCGACAAAGCACATATAAACGCCATGCTGCAGTGCATATAAATGCCGCTGCCCACCAGACCCCCGGAGCACATCATGATTATCGCCCTTCTTTCGAGCCTTTTCACGCGTCGTGCCTATCAGTGGCAGCCGTCGATCACGATCCCGAACAGCCAGGTTGGTGCAATCCTCGGCGTTTACGGCCGCAACTGAGCGCATTGCGCGAAATCGTCAGCCAGGG
Organism: Alphaproteobacteria bacterium; assembly: GCA_037143285.1. GTDB lineage: Bacteria > Pseudomonadota > Alphaproteobacteria > Rhizobiales > Phreatobacteraceae > Phreatobacter. Next base: position 2,437 of record JBAWYY010000125.1, read on the forward strand.
GCAAATGGTCCCTGGTCATCCACATCGAGCCTCTGTAGTCTAAGCGCTGTTTAGAACCATTCTCAACTACCAGCGCGGAGCTCTGGCTCGCCATGATGCACTTTCACGACCTCAACGAGCAACAGATCCTTGCCCTCGCCATCACCAACGAGGAAGAGGACGGACGCATCTATCTCGAATTTGCGAACAAGCTCCGCGCCGATTTCCCTGCCTCCACCAAGGTGTTCGAGGAGATGGCGGCCGAAGAGGCTGTGCACCGCGCCCGCCTTTACGCCCTCCATCGCGAGAAATTCGGCGAGTTCCTGCCGCTCATTCGGCGCCAGGACGTACGCGGCTTTTTGAAGCGTAAACCCATCTGGCTGAACACCGAGCTTGGCCTTGATGCCATTCGCGCTGAAGCCGAAAGCATGGAAGCCGAAGCTGCCGCCTTCTACCGTAAGGCCGCCGACCAGACCCGCGACCTCTCAATCCGCGCGCTTCTGATTGATCTCGCCGAGATCGAAGGCAAACACGAAGACCTCGCCAAAAAGCTGGTCGACACGCATTTGACCTTGGACGCAAAGGCGGCTGAGGACGCGACCGCACGCCAGCGCTTGGTGCTGACCTATGTCCAGCCGGGCCTTGCAGGCCTCATGGACGGCTCGGTGTCAACGCTTGCGCCAGTCTTTGCCGCCGCGTTTGCCACCCGCAACAATTGGGACACCTTCCTCGTGGCGCTTGCCGCCGCTGTCGGTGCGGGCATCTCGATGGGGCTGACTGAGGCTCTCTCCGATGACGGCAAGATCACCGGCCGCGGTTCGCCTTTGGTGCGCGGCTGGGTCTGCGGCCTCATGACGGCGGTTGGCGGCCTTGGCCATGCGCTACCCTATTTGATCCCGACCAGTTGGCCCAATTCATTCTGGATCGCGACCTCCGTTGCCATGGTTGTGGTGGTCATCGAACTCTGGGCCATCGCCTGGATCCGCTACAAATATATGGACACGCCCTTCATGAAAGCCGTGTTCCAGATTGTCGTTGGCGGCACTCTGGTGCTTTTGACCGGCATCATCTTCGGCAGTGCGTGACGAGGCGCTCAGAGCGGGCTAAGGCGGAGCGATGATCCGCCTTGCTCATCTCTCCGATCTCCATATCGGCCCCTTGCCGCAGCCCCGTTTGCGTGAACTCGCTGGCAAGCGCGCGACCGGCTACCTCAATTGGACCAAGGGCCGCGCTCACCACCATCGGATGGATATCCTGTCCGCGGTTCTCGCCGACATTGCGAGTGCCCACGTCGATCATGTGGCGGTCACCGGCGATCTCATCAATATTGGACTTGAGGCGGAATATGCGCCGGGGCGCGCCATGCTTGAGCGCGTTGGCGAGCCCGATCACGTCTCCTTCGTGCCGGGCAACCACGATGCCTATATCCGTGCGACAGCACCACATATCTTGAGCGCCTGGGGCCCCTATCTCACCGGCGATCATGAGCCAAAGCCGAGAAATCTGAGCGAAGCTTTCCCCTATGTCCGCCGGCGCGGGTCAGTCGCGCTCATCGGCGTCAATTCCGGGGTGCCGAAGCCGCCCTTCCTTGCAACGGGTACTGTCGGTCGCAAGCAGCGCGTGATGCTCGGCGAAACCTTGGCCGGGCTGAGCGCCGAGGGCCTCGCAAGGGTGGTGATGATCCATCATCCGCCCTTCGATATCGGGCCGCAAAAGCGGCTGACCGATTATGCAAGCGTCGCCCATGTCCTGCGCGACAGCGGCTGCGATCTCGTGCTCCATGGACATACCCACAAAGGCACCGTGAAAGTGCTCGAGGGTCCCCATGGCGCGATACCGGTGGTCGGTGTCCCCTCAGCCTCAGCAAATCCCGCAGACCGCGACGAGCCAGCGGGCTGGAACCTGATTGAATTCGACCACAAGGACGGAAAAGCCGAGATCACGCTGATGCGCCGGGGTTTTGCCCCCGGCGGCACCGCAATCTCGACGCTTTTTTCCCGTCAACTCACGCCTTGATCGATAGGGGTCAGGTGAGAAGCTTCACCGCGCCGGTATCGAGATTATGGAGGGCCGCGACCACTCGCAGTTGGCCACCATCCACGAGTTCTTTCAGCACAGGGCTGCGGGCAAGAAGCAGTTCGGCGGTCAAGCGGGCATGACGCTCGCACACCGCATCGACCAAGTCGTGATTGGCCGAGGTGCGCGGACCCGGAATATTGGTCACGGCATCAACCGCCGGCTTGAAATGCGTCAGCATGGCCGTGAGATTGCCAAGCTTGACGTTGTCGATGGCACCCTTGATGGCGCCGCACTGGGTGTGGCCGAGCACCACAATCAGTTTCGACCCCGCCACCTTGGTCGCGAATTCAAGCGAGCCCGGCACATCCGTGTCCGCAAAATTCCCGGCAATGCGGGCCGCGAAAATATCGCCCACCTTCTGGTCGAACACGAGTTCCGGCGGAACGCGTGAATCGATGCAGCCGAGCACGGTCGCAAAGGGCGCCTGACCATGGGCGGTGCCCTTCACCTGTTCGCGCAGATCGCAATTGATGGTGGATCCCGCCACGAACCGGCGATTACCGTCCACGAGCCGTGTGAGCGCCTCATTGGGCGTTACAGCCTTTTGCCGGTCAGGCGTGAAGATGGCGCAGGAAGCCCCTTGAGCGCGGACAGCTTCAGAGGTGAAGGTCGTGGTGGCGGCAGCAAGGCAGCCACAGAACAATCGGCGAGACAGCATGGGATCAGGTTCCGGCTATATCGGTGGGGGCCTCGTAACGCGACACCGAGGCGGGAGCGCAAGGGATGCACGGACCCTGAGACCAACGCCAGTTGGCGCAAACACGGAGCCAACCAGCTTGAAAATGAGTGTTGAGACGGCAAAAAACATCATCCCGCCAAGGGCTTTAACCCTCGGGCGGGCAAAACGTACTCGGGTGAGGCGCGCGGGGCGTCCGCGGCTCACCAAGGCCGTCGACCACTGACATCAGCGGATCGCTCATGGCAAAGCTCCCGGGAGTGTGATCCCCGGGAGGCCGAAGCCGAAGAGGCCGACGCCAATCGGGCGTTTAGCCCCAGGACATGCCGCGGCGAGCAAGACCGATACGGTCCATTTCCGCCTGTTCGCGCACAGCCTCGGCCTGGCGGTCACGCGCAGTCTCGCGTTCCTCCAGGATCTCGACCTTCTTCAGCTCTTCGAAGGCTTCAGCGAGCGCGGCCTTGGCATCGTCGAGCTGGCCTTTCAGCTCACCCGCCGATGTCATCAGGTTGTCTTTGCGCTGCCGGGCCGCCTTGGCATAGGTCGGATAGGCATAGTGGCTGGGATCATGGATATTGGCGCGGTTCTGCTCGGTCGTGATTTCACGCTCAAGCTCGTTCGCCATACGCTCGAACTCGGCCACCATCATTTCGATTTGGGTGACCTGACGGCGCTTCTCGTCGACCTGAAAGCGTTTCAGGCGAATTAGGGTCTCACGGGACTTCATCGACTCGTACTCCCAGAAGTCAATCTGTTCCATCCCTCCAAACACGCGGAGGCACAGAGCGGGGAGCCGGTTACCGACAGGGCATCCTGCCCCCTTATCGCCTTATGTGTAACCCAGGTCTGGTTGAAATTCCGTTTCTCGAAACGATAAGCAAACCTTAACGGCGCAGAAAAACGATCAGGCGGCATTGAGCCGCATTCATGCCCTCCCCCGCGCCGGGTGGAAAGCATCGTCACCCGTCCGCCCCTTCAAGGATCGCGGCGAGCTTCTGATAGCCGCCGAGGATCGACGCCACCTCGTCCTTGCGCTGGCCGAGAAAGGCTTCGAGCGCCGGATTGAGCCGGATTGCTTCGTCCACTTCGGGCGAAGAGCCGGCCCGATAAGCGCCAAGGCGGATAAGCTCCTCCATATCGCTGTAAGTGGATAAGACCCGCTTCGCCCGCTGGATGACCGGCCAATAGGTCGGGTCGGCCGAGCGCGGCATCGTGCGCGACACGCTTTTCAACACATTGATGGCCGGATAGCGACCGCGCTCAGCAATGGCGCGTTCCATGACGATATGGCCGTCCAAGATACCGCGAACGGCATCGGCCACTGGCTCATTATGGTCATCGCCGTCGACGAGGACCGTGAAGATTGCGGTGATCGCGCCTTCGCCGGAGCCGGGGCCTGCCCGCTCAAGCAATCGCGGCAACTCGGAAAAGACGGTCGGCGTATAGCCCTTTGCCGTCGGTGGCTCGCCGGTTGAGAGCCCGATCTCACGCTGCGCCATGGCAAAGCGCGTGACCGAATCCATCATCAGCATCACCTGCATCTCTTGATCGCGGAAATATTCGGCGATCGAGAGGGTTAAATAGGCCGCCTGCCGGCGCATCAGGGCCGGTTCGTCGGAGGTCGCCACCACCACGACCGAGCGGGCAAGACCTTCTTCGCCCAAATCCTCTTGTAAGAACTCCTGCACCTCACGACCGCGTTCGCCGATGAGCCCGATCACCGAGACATCGGATTCGGCGTTCTTGGCGATCATCGACAGGAGCACGGACTTGCCCACGCCTGAGCCCGCGAAGATGCCCATGCGCTGTCCGCGACAGCAGGTCAGAAAGGTGTTGAGCGCACGGACCCCCAAATCAAGAGGCGCGCCCACGCGCCTGCGCGAGTGCGCGGAAGGAGGATCCGCCCGAAACGGCACAGGCGCACCGCCCTGAGGCAGCGGCCCCTTACCATCGATGGGTTCGCCCATGGCATTGACCACCCGACCAAGCCAGCCGAGCGAGGGGCGCACGACGGTCGGCGCGAGCGACACGAGTGCGCGGCAGCCGCGGCGGACCCCTTCGAGCCCCGCAAAGGGCATGAGAAGCGCGCGGTCACCCTCAAACCCGACGACTTCGCAAGGAATGGGGCGCGACCCGGTCTCCACCGTGACCCGCGCGCCAACGGACATGGCGTGAATGGGACCTGCCGCCTCAACCATCAATCCGCGGACGCCGGCCACGCGTCCGTAAACAGAAGCGTGGT
>JBAWYY010000126.1:0-7406 GCA_037143285.1 Alphaproteobacteria bacterium
GGCATCAGCGCGAGACATAATGAGTCGAGAATGTTCTCAAAGCCTTCGCGGATCATACCGCCCCAGGTCGGCGTCGGCGGCTTCAGCCCAAGCCCGATGAAGGCAAGTGAGGCTTCGATGCGAATGGCGCTCGCCGTCCACAGCGAGAACATCACCAGGATCTCCGGTGTGATGTTGGGCAGGATGTGACCGAACATCAGGCGGACGTCCGAATATCCAAGCGCCCGGCCAGCCTCGACGAATTCACGTTCTTTGACCGCGATCGTCGGCGCTCGTGCGATGCGGGCAAAGGACGGAATGGTAGTCAATGCAATCGCAATGATGATGTTGGTAAGCGAGGGCCCCAGCATCGCGACAATGATCAGGCCGAGGATCAGTGACGGAAAGGCAAGAAGAATATCCATTGTCTGCATGACAAGGAGGTCGAAGCGTCCGCCATAAAAGCCAGCGGTGATGCCGATGACGGAGCCAACGATCATAGCAAAGACAGTCGCGACGATGCCGATGAACAGGGAATATCGCGCGCCATGCAGAAGGCGCGAGAGGATGTCGCGCCCGAAGTAATCAGTGCCAAACCAGTAGGTCGCCGATGGCGCCTGCAGCCTTGAAAGGATGTCCTGGTCGATCGGGTCATAGGGCGCGATCCAAGGCGCAAGAGCGGCGAGCACGACCACCAGAAGGAAAAGCAAGAGGCCAACCCAGGAGGTCTTGTTGGTGTTGAAAGCACGCACCAGCGCGCGCCACCCGCGTCCTCCCTGAAGTGTCGGTGGGGCGGTTACGTCGCTCATTTCAGTTTTACCCGCGGGTCAGCGACGCCATAGACGAGGTCGGTCGTGAGATTGATCATCACGACCAATAACGTGTAAATCACCATCATTCCCTGCAGCATCGTGTAATCGCGCTGGTTCAGCGCGCCGACGATCAACTTGCCGAGGCCTGGCCGATTGAACACGATCTCGGTCAGCACTGAGTTGCCGATAAGCACGCCGAGGTAGAGACCCACAATGGTGATGATGGGTAGCAGCGCATTGCGTAGCGCGTGGCGCCAGACCACTATCCCAACCGGCGCCCCCTTCGCCCGGGCGGTGCGTACATAATCCTCCGAGAGGACCTCGAGCATAGCCGAGCGCGTCACGCGCGTAATATAGGCCGCCATGATGAGGCCGAGATTGATGGCCGGCAGCGCCAGTGATTGGAACCAGGCCGAGGGCGATCCTGAGCGGGCACTGATCACCGGAAACCATTTCAGCTCAATGGAAAAGGCCATCAGAAAGATGATGCCCGATACGAAGGCCGGGAAAGACAGGCCGAGCAGCGAGGCAATGCGCGTGATGTAGTCGACCGGCGTGTTGCGCTTGGTCGCCGCCCAGACGCCGAGGGGGATGCCGATCATCGCGCCGATAACGAGGGCTGCGACCGTTAGCTCGATGGTCCAGGGCAGAACGCTCAGCACTTCTTGGATCACCGGCCGGCCGGTGACGAGCGACACGCCCCAATTGCCCAGGACCGCGCCTGCGAGGAACTCGAAATATTGCACCAAGAGCGGTCGGTTGAGGCCAAGCCGTTCGCGCATCGCGGTGATGGTCGCTTGATCGGCTTGGTCGCCGAGGATCACCATCGCCGGATCCCCCGGCAAGATGCGGACAATCATGAAAATGATCGTCAGCACCGCAAAAAGCGTGATCAGCGCGAAAGCAAACCTTCGGATCAGATAGGCTGTCACGCGATGTCAGCCGCTTAGCGCGTGAAGCGACTGGTTTCAAGCACCTGCGGGCCGAGGTTTAACGCACCCTTGATCTCGTAGCCAAGATCAAGGGTATCGCGCGTCGCCCACATCTGCAGTTGCTCGTTGACCGGGATCGCGCACACCTCGTTGATAATTTTGCGTTGAGCCTCGTGCCAGAGCGCGACTTGCTTCGTCTTGTCGGGCTCTGAGCGGGCAGCGTCGATCTCAGCGTCCGCGACTTTGCAATGCGAAAAATTGGTGACGCCGGTCGGCGTGCCAACGATCGCGCGAGAATGGAAGAATTGCGAGAGATAGACATCCGCAATGGGGAAGCGCGCGGCTTGGAAATGGACGACCTGACTGAGATTCTGGCGGATCTGCTGATGGAAGGTCGCGTGCTCGACTGGTGTGATTTCCAACGTAATGCCCGCGCGACGAAGCTGCGCTTGCACAGCCTCTATGAAATTCATCATGCCGGGCAATGTCGTGTGGATGGCGCGCAGCGTGATGCCGTTCGGGTGGCCTGCCTCTGTCAACAGCTGACGAGCGCGTTGAACGTTGTGCGGCAGAAGGGGCGCGGGGTCGAGCGTGCCGAAATAGCCTGATGGCACGACCGAGACGGCTTGGCGCGAAACCTCGCGGCCGCGGAACTGGTGGATGCCGTCGCGGTCGAGCGCATGGGCAATGGCCTGCCGCACGCGGATGTCATTGAGCGGCGCCATGGTCATGTTGAGGTGGATGACCGACATCTCCGCCGGGTTCATGGCGAGCGCGCGCACGCCGGGGAGTTCGCGCAGCCGGCGGAACGCCGTCTGGTCCTGCCGGGCATAAAGCATGTCGAGCTCGCCGGACTGGAAAGCGAGATCTCGCGCGGCATCCGACGGGATTAGGCGGTAGGTCACTTCGCGGAAATTCGGGCGTCCCCGGAAATATTGGTCGTGAGCAACGAGGCGGCCAAACTGCTGCGGCACATATTCGGCGAATGCAAAAGGCCCGGTGCCGATCGGCCGGCGGCGGAAGCCGTCGGTGCCCAATTGGTCAACGGCAGCTTTGCAGACCATCTGCCCGCCGTGGTAGTTCATCACCACACCGAGCAGCGAAGGGATCACGCTTTTGAGTGTGATGCGCACGGTGTATTTGTCGACCGCCTCGACGCTGTCGAACTGGCTGTAGTCGGACGCGAAGGTCGACGTCTCGCGGTTCGCGGCGCGGCGCAGCGAGAATACGGCATCCTCGGCGGTAAACTCGCCGAAGCCGTGGTGACATTGGACACCCTGGCGCAGCTTAAAGGTCCAAACCTTGGCATCCGGTGACGATGTCCAGCTTTCCGCGAGATCCGGCTCAATGAGCTCCGGGTTGATCTCGCCAGGCTTGAGGCGCACCAAACCATTGAAGATTTGCTGCATGAAGCTCTTGCCGGGCGTCGAAGAATTCATGTGCGGGTCAAGCACACCGGTGTCAGCGGAGGCGAGACCGACGATCAATGTGGTCTTCTGCGCCTGCGCCGGGCTTGCAAGAGCCAATGTCGCAATAGCCGCGACGCTCGCTAAAAACTTCAACCGGCTCAACATGTCGGCAACTCCTGCGATGTGACCTTGCGCCAAACCCCGACGGGCCATCATTTCTCGCATGCAGTGTGTCAAGTTTCTACCCGGACGGCAAACCGATGGTGAGCGGCGTCTATAGCATGTCTTCAAGTCGACAATTGACCAGAAGTTCCGCCACCGCCGCGTTGTTGGGCAGCGCCAGCACGGTCGCGGCAAGCACCGCAAAATCGGAGGGATCAATCATCTCGTTCCTGCCAATTTTCGTCGCATCGGCCGTCATGTCGGTGCGCACGAACGAGGGGCAAATGGCGGTTGCACGCACCCCCTTATCCCAAGACAGACGCCGCGCCGCATGGGTCAGCGCCAGCACAGCGAACTTTGACATGTTGTAGGCGACATTGTCGTTGCGCACGCGCTTGCCCGACATCGAGGCGACGTTGAGAATGCGCCCCGAACCGCTCGCTTCAAGCGCCGGCAATGCGCTCTTGATCATCGAGAGCGGCGCCTTGCAATTCACTGCCCAGATATCGTCGAGCACTGTCTCATCGGCGTCCCGGATCGTCATTTTTGATGAAATGCCGGCATTGTTGATGAGGGCGTCAATGCGCCCGAAACGGGTCAGCGCGGCGTCAACCCAGGCCTGATGCGAGGCCCAATTGTGCGCATCGTAACGAGCGATGTGCAGACGGGATACCTCCCACCCGGCCGTCTTTTCGGTCATCCCTGCAGGGTCGCGCAGGCCGAGCGACAGGCTCCATCCCTGAGCAAAAAGCTCCGCGGCGATGGCAAGGCCGATGCCTCGATTTGCGCCGGAAATCAGCGCGACACGCCCCTTGGGGTCAAGCATGATTGGCACCTATCCGTGTAACATGAGAGGAGCGACCGGCACGGCGCGGGCCGCGAACCGTGCCAGCCTAAAGGCATCGAGGGGCAGCGATATCGATTGGCCGAGCGCCAGCTCCGCCACGAGCCTTCCAACCATTGGCGCGATGCCGAAGCCGTGACCGGAGAAGCCGGCTGCGATCGTGAGCCCTTCGACGTCTGCAGACGCTTCTATGACTGGTAAGGCGTCCGGCGTCTGATCAATGAGCCCGCCCCAGATGGCGGCCACCCCAGCATCATTCAGCACAGGTAGGATCGCGGCGATGCGACGGATCATGGCGGCGACGAGGCCGGCAGTTGGTTGAAGCTGCTCCGGCCGCCAGCCTTCGAGATCGCCCGTCCAAGGCCCGATGCCGGTGGTGACGCGCAAGCGTCCGTCCGTCTCCTGTCGCCCGGCGCAATCGGCATTCGCGACGCCGAAGACCTGTTCAAACACGGGCGCGATTGGCACCGTCTGCAGCACTGTCACGATCTGCGGGAGATAAGGAAGGTCGAGGCCCAGTGGTCGAAGGAGCGCGGGCGCGTGCATTCCCGCCGCGACGACAACGCGATCTGCCGCGATCACACCCTCGGATGTGACGACACCGGTGACCTTGGCGCCGCGCGTCTCGATTGCCGTGACGTTGACGCCCTCGCGGATCACGGCGCCCGCGCGCCTTGCGGCCTGTGCAAAGGCCTGAACTGTCTTCATCGGGTTGGCGTGTCCATCAGTGGGGCAGAAAGACGCCGCCATAATCGAGGGTGAGATGGCAGGAGCGACCGCGCGTACCGCAGCATTGTCGGCCAAGAATTCGAGATCGAGCCCTTTATTATGTTGGGTACGAACGAGGTCGCGGATCACGCTCACTTCTTCGGGGGTCCGTGCCAGACGCAGGTTGCCTTTCTGACGATATTCAACATCGGCGCCGAGGTCGTCCGTCAGTGTCGGCCATAGGGCTACAGCGGCCCGGGCGATCGGAAGTTCGGCCGGGTGCCGGCCGGATTGGCGCACACCGCCAAGCGTCCACCCCGAGGCCATCGCCGCCAGCTGGCGCGCCTCGAGCAGAGTAACGGATGCGCCAGCGCGCGCGACATTCATCGCGGTCGCGACGCCCGTCACGCCTCCCCCGATGATCACAATGTCCGGCATGCCAGGGCCCTCGCCACTGAAGGTAGACAGTCCGTTTGCCGGCATGCAAGCCTTGCTGGTCTCTGGCGGCTGCGTATCGACAATGACTTCACCGCTCATCACGAATCCCTATTGGTGGGACGCGGCTCCGCGTGAAACCATCGATGCTCCACAACCAACACCGCGCGCAGACGTCGCGATCATTGGCGCGGGCTATGCGGGATTATCGGCAGCGCTGACGGTGGCGCGAGCGGGACGCTCTGTCGTGGTGTTTGAGGCCGAAGCGCCGGGTTGGGGCGCCTCCTCACGCTCCGGCGGCATGGTCGGCCACGGTCATCGGCTCTCCTATGTGAAGCTGATCGAACGTTATGGTGCCAATCGGGCGACAGCGCTGATCCGGGAGGGCGTTGCCTCACTCGATTTCACAGCGGACCTCATAGCGCGAGAGGGAATTGCCGCGCATTTCTCACGCATGGGGCGCTTTCGCGGCGCAGCGAGCGCAGCCGATTATGAGGCAATGGGCCGAGAGGCCGATGCGCTCAACACCTCCGCCGGCATGGCGGTCGAGGTGGTCCCCTTCGCTGAGATGCGCCGTGAAATTTCGACTGATGTCTATCATGGCGGGTTGATATTTCACGCCCATGGCGGCCTGCATCCGGCCTTGTTCCACCAAGGTCTGTTGGCGGTTGCGCGCAAGGAAGGGGTCATCGTCTGTGGCTTCACGCCGGTGTTAAGCGTCGACCGGCAAGGCGCGTCTTGGCGCGTCACCCATGCGCGCGGCGTGACAGAGGCGGGCGAGGTGCTCGCCTGTACCAACGGTTACACCCATGCCGGCTTGCCTGGCTTGGCGCCCAAGATTGTCGGCATCCCCAGCTACATGATTGCCACGGAGCCCATTGGCCAGAACCGCGTCCGGGCGCTTATTCCCAACATGCGCATGCTGGTGGAAACACGGGCGACGCATCTCTATTTTCGGCCGTCTCCCGATGGCGAGCGTATCGTGCTTGGTGGTCGCGCCGCGTTGCATCCGATACCACTACCGAAGGCGGCTGAGACGCTAAAGCACTGGCTGAATGGGGTGTTTCCCGATCTGCGTGATACCGGCGTCACCCATTGCTGGACCGGTAATGTCGCAATGACACGGTCGGACATGCCCTGGATCGGGCAGCGTGACGGGATCTGGCATGCGCTCGGCTGCAATGGCTCGGGCGTCGCGCTGATGCCCTATCTTGGGCACAAGTTAGCGCTGAAAGTGCTCGGCTCTTCAGACGGAACCACAGCCTATGACGGCATTGAGCCGAAAGCTGTTCCTTTCCATAATGGCAAGCCTTGGTTCCTGCCGGCCATGACGGCGTGGTGGCGTTTTCAGGACTGGCGGGCGGGCAACAATCTCAGGCGCTAAACCCCATCAGACACGGCCTTTTGGCTGAACCGGTTCAGTTCGAAGGGCGTGATCGGCAAATTGGTTGCGCCGGTGACAATCAGCTCGGCCAAGGCGCTGCCGACCACCGGCCCGAGCTGAAAACCGTGGCCTGAATAGCCGAAGGAATGGAAGATGCCGGGTGCTGCAGGCGACGCGCCGATGATCGGAAGGTGGTCCGGCGTCTGCGCTTCAAGTCCCGCCCAGCCTCGCACCATGGTGACGTACTTCACCAGCGGAAACAGGGCGCTTGCCGCCTGAGCACCCATAGCGAGATTGCGCATGTCGAGTTCGTAGGTTTCGTGCGCGCGGTCCGGGCGGCCTTGATGCCCGCCGCCGATCAACAGCGAGCCGTTTGCCGCTTGCTTGAATGAGAGCTTGCGGCCTGTCGCACCAATGACCGGATCGAGGAAGTGCGGCAGTTTTTCGGTCACAATCATCATCGAGCACCGTGTGACCAGCGGTGCGTGGTCGCCGATCATTGCGGCGATCGTATCCGCCCAGGCGCCAGCGGCATTGACCACCACTGGCGCTTCGAAATTGCGGCCAGGCGTGATCACGCGCCACGTGCTTCCGCTCCGTTCGAGTGCGGTGACGCCCTCACGCTCGTGGAAGACGACACCGAGCGCCTCGGCTTTCCGCCGAAACATCATCGTCGTTCGGTAAGGATCGGCCGCGCCGTCATCGGCGGCCTCATCGCCGCCACCATCGCCACGCTGGTGA
>JBAWYY010000127.1:0-7395 GCA_037143285.1 Alphaproteobacteria bacterium
GTGAGTTATCTCGCGGCGCTGACGGCCTGCGCCAAGCGGCCTACAACAGCGCCTTGAAGCCATGGGAGCGAGGCCACCTTGCGCCGCGCTTCGGCGCGCGGGCTCGGTCGAGCGGGTTGGCAGAGGGATTGTTCCAGACGATGACGACGGCCACATACCCGGCGCCCGCAGCCGTCTTGGAATTGCTGAAGCCAATCACCTGGTTTCCGCCCATGTGGGCCTTTGCCTGCGGCGTGGTGTCGTCAGGCGTCTCGATCACCGATCACTGGCTGATCGCGCTCACCGGCGTCGTGCTGGCGGGCCCCTTGGTCTGCGCCATGAGCCAGGCGATCAATGATTGGTACGACCGCGATGTCGATGCCATCAACGAGCCGAACCGCCCCATCCCCTCCGGCCGCATTCCCGGCCGCTGGGGCCTCTATATCGCGATGATCTGGACCGCGCTGTCGCTGGCCGTGGCCGCAACGCTCGGCCAATGGGTGCTGATCGCCTCCATCGTCGGCCTCGTGCTCGCCTGGGCCTATAGCGCGCCGCCCTTCCGGTTGAAGCAGAACGGCTGGCTCGGCAATGCGGCTTGCGGGCTTGCCTATGAGGGGCTCGCCTGGATCACGGGGGCCGCCGCCATGCTGGGCGGTCAATTGCCGAGCGCGTCTATTCTCACGCTGGCGCTCCTCTATAGCATCGGCGCCCACGGCATCATGACGCTGAACGATTTCAAGTCGATCAAGGGGGACCAGCAAATGGGCGTCAATTCGCTGCCCGTTTTGCTCGGGCCAGACGGCGCCGCACGCGCCGCTTGCCTGATCATGGCGGCCCCCCAAATCCTGGTTATCGCGCTTCTGGTCTCTTGGGGCACGTTCACCCAGGCCGGCATCGTTGCGCTTCTCTTGGCCGCGCAAGCCGTGATGATGCTGCGGTTTCTCAGAGAGCCCGTCGACAAAGCGCTCTGGTATAGCGGCTTCGGCGTGCCGCTCTTCGTGCTCGGCATGATGGCGAGCGCCTTCGCGGTCAGGACCTTTGCCTGAGGCCGGCGCGCTCGCGCTTTAGGCCCTCAGCCGTGGGATCAAGCCGCGCGCATTGTCGCGCATGATCTTGGAGAGATCCTCGGCCGAAAAGCCGTAATCCACCACGCCCTTGGCGGTCGCTGCCCCCGTGCGATAGGGATAGTCCGAGCCAAACAGGACCTGCGACGGCCCGACCAGCGCCATGAGGGACGCGAGCGCCATGGGGTGCGCCGCCCAGGCCGTGTCGTAATAGAAGCGCTTGAGCTCATGCAGCACGCCGCGCGGCACGCGGGGCTGCAGGCGCGGATCGAGCACTGGCGCCTGAACGAGCCGCTCGGTGAGGAAGGGCAAAGTGCCGCCGGCATGGGAGAAGATGAAGCTGATATCTGGGCAGCGCGCCGCCGTGCCCGAGAACACGATATCGACAATGGTGCGGGTCGTGTCGGTGCCAAACTCGACCACTGTCGGCGGAATGGCCGGCAAGAGGTTGGTGCAGCAGTCCGCGGCGGTCGGATGGGTGTAAAGGATCGCCTTGCGTCGGTTGATCTCGTCCATGACCGGCGCGAAGGACGGATGCCCGAGCCACTTGTCGCCATAGCTGGTGAGAAGCCCGATGCCGTCTGCCTTAAGCACGTCCATCGCATAGGCGAGTTCCGCGAGCGCGCCGTCCGTGTCTTGCATCGGCAACATCGCAAAATTGCCGAAACGGCCGGGATGGTCTCGGACCATGGTCGCGGTCCATTCATTGCTCTCGCGGGCGACGCGGCGGGCGCGATCGCGGTCGAACACGCTCACCTGCGGGGTCGTCACCGACAGGATGGCGGTGGCAACACCGGCCTTGTCCATATCGTCCAGCGTGCGCGCGAGCGACCAATTGGTGATGATGGGCGGAGCGAGATTGAGCGATTGGAGTTCGCGGACATAGGCCGGCGAAAAGAGATGATGATGCGTGTCGATGCGGTCGTTCATCGGCGGCGAATTCGCCAGCGCATCGCAGCGAGGCAAAAGGGCCGCACCCGCCGCCCCCAGGCCGCCGGTGAGCAACGTGCGCCGCGGCATCACGCAGCCGCAGCCGAGAACCTGAGCTTGGTCAGCAGCGCGTCTCGCCATCTGCAAAGGCTCCGCCTTTCAAGGGTCTTTTATGCCGGGAATAGACGCCAAGGGCTGATCGCCCCTAACGCGCCTCAGCTGCCGGCTGCGATCTTGTCCTGGGTCTTGGTGTCGAAGTCGCTGGCGTCATGGCGCTCGTGCAACTGGCTCGAGGGTTCGCCCATCACACGATTGCCCATGCGGCCGCGCTGAACGGCAGGACGCGCTGCAATGGCATCGGCCCAGCGCTGAACATGGGTGTAGTCCTGCACCTGCAAAGACTCACCGGCGCCATAAACGAGGCCCTTTGCGAGCGCGCCATACCAGGGCCACACCGCGATATCGGCCACCGAATAATCCTTGCCCGCGAGATATTCAGTTTCGCCTAAGCGCCGGTTGAGCACATCCAACTGGCGCTTCACCTCCATGGCGAAGCGGTCGATGGCATATTCGATCTTGGTCGGCGCATAGGCATAGAAATGGCCAAAGCCGCCGCCGAGATAGGGCGCGCTGCCCATTTGCCAGAACAGCCAGGAGAGCGTCTCGGCGCGCCCCGCAGGCTCGGTGGGCAAGAAGGCGCCGAATTTTTCGGCGAGATAGACGAGGATCGCACCGGACTCGAAAACGCGGACAGGCGTCGGACCGCTTCGATCCATCAGCGCCGGGATTTTCGAGTTGGGATTAACAGCCACAAAGCCGCTTGAGAACTGATCGCCTTCGCTGATCCGGATCAGCCAGGCGTCATATTCCGCGCCCTTATGCCCGAGTGCCAAAAGCTCCTCCAGCATGACCGTCACTTTCACGCCATTGGGCGTGCCCAGCGAATAGAGCTGGAGGGGATGGCGACCGATGGGCAAGTCCTTGTCGTGGGTGGGTCCGGCAATGGGTCGGTTGATATTGGCGAACCGGCCTCCGCTCGCCTTATTCCAGGTCCAAACGGCGGGCGGCGTATAGTCGGAAGGACCGGTCATGGCATGCTCATCCAGGCGGAGACGATGGGAGGCCGAGACCCTACCATGGCCCTGTCACGCCTTCCAGCAGGCCAAGTCACGGCTGCGCGAGGCTAGAAGAAGAGAATCGGCGAGTGTCATAAATTTGTTAGAAACCGGCATATTTTACCTATTTCACACAGAAAAGTGGGATATTTCCTCAAAATTTCTACCAAAAAGTCCCGGTTTTGCGAAAAATTTTGTTCGCGCGAGGCTTTGTTAACCTTCCGGAACGAACTGGAGACTATGCACAATCCCTTATGCCGCTCACGCAAGGGAATGCATCATGTCTTCTTTGGCGAATTTGGGAATAGCTCGTCGACTGTCGCTCGCGCTCGCAGTTCCCCTGCTCCTCGCACTCACCCTTGGTGGGGTGATCATTTACGATGCGTGGTCCCGGATGCGTGATGCGGACCGCGTGGGTGCTGTGATGCAAGTGGCGCCCGCTCTCGGCAACTTCATCCATCAGGTTCAGATCGAGCGTGGGCTGACCAACAGCCTCATTCGCAACCCCGCCGATGCCAGCCTTCCCGGCCAACGCCGCGACCAAATGACCCGCGTCGACAGCGCCATCGTCGATCTCCGGCGGGCGCTCACCCTCATTCCCACGTCAATCGATAATGAATCGGTTGCCATGGTTCGCGCCTTTGAGGCGAGCATGACGCGGCTGCCGAGCCTGCGGGAGGATGTGGAGGGCAAGCGCGTCAACGCCAATGACGCGGTCACCCGTTATTCCGCCCTCGTTGAGGATGCGGTTGCCCCCATTGAGCGGCTCGCCGGCGAACAGCGCGCGGCAACCGTGATGCGCGCGCTTCTGGCTTACACGAGTGTGCTGCGCGCCAAGGAATTTGCCGGCTATGAGCGCAATGCCGGCACCGAGGGCTTCACCGCCACAGGATTTGACCCCGCAGTCATGCCCCGCTTTGCAGCTCTGATTGCGACCCAGGATAGCCTCTTCGCGGTCATCCGCCGCTTAGGCCTGCCGGAACATGCTGCCGCCATCGCAGCCCTTGCCAATCATCCGGCGGAGCGCGCGATCGTTGACCTGCGCCAGCGCGCGAAAAATGGCGGCGGCCAGGCGGCGACCCCGGTCGCCCCCACCGACTGGTTCCGCGCGGCCACCGCGCGCATGAACGAGATCAAGGTCGTCGAGGACCGCATTTCGGCGGACTTGGTCAAAGCGGTCGCCGAGATCTCATCCGACGCCCGCTCCACCCTCTTTAGAATTCTGAGCCTAGTCGCCATCGGCATCATCATTGCCATCGCAGCCGGCGTCGTCATGGCCCGTAGCATTACCGGTCCGCTCACATCGCTCACGGCCTTGATGAAGCGCCTCGCCCATGGCGACCTCGCCATCGCCCTCGACGGCCAGACCCGGCGCGATGAGATCGGCGACATGACCCGTGCGGTCGGCATCTTCCGCGACAATGCGGTGGAGCGGGAGCGCCTGGAACAGGAAGCCGCCCGCAGCCGCGAAGGCGAGGTGGCGCGCCAACGGCATCTAGAATCGCTGATCCATGATTTCCGTGGCATCGTGACCAATAATTTGAGCGCGCTTGGCCAGGAAACCGACGCCATGCGCCATGCTGCCGGTACGCTCGCGTCAGCCTCCGACACCTCCACTGCCCGGGCCATGACCGCGAGCAGCGCCTCTCAAGCAGCGCTGTCGAATGCCGAAGCGGTCGCCGCCGCAACCGAAGAACTCGGTAGCTCCATCCGCGAGATCGCCGGCCAAGCCCAGCGCACCAGCGTCATCGTCTCGGAAGCCTCCGAAGCCGCCCGCTCCACCGACAAGGATGTTTCGAGCCTAGCGGATGCGGTGAGCCGCATCGGCACGGTGGTGAGCATGATCCGCGCTATTGCGGAACAGACGAACCTGCTCGCGCTCAACGCCACCATTGAGGCCGCTCGCGCCGGCGATGCGGGCAAGGGCTTTGCCGTCGTCGCGTCCGAGGTCAAGGCGCTTGCGACCCAAACCGCCCGCGCGACCCAGGATATTGAGGCCCAGATCGGCGCAATCCAAAATGCGACCGGCCAGACCGTCTCCTCGATCCGCATGATCGCGGGTCAGGTCGCCGAGATTAACGGGCTCACCACCACCATCGCGGCCGCGGTCGAAGAGCAGGAAGCCGCAACCGGTGAAATCGCACAGAACGTCGCCCGCTCAGCCGATGGCAGCCGGCAAGTATCTGAGAATGTCGGCGAGGTCGGACAGGCGGCGGAAGAAACCAGCAAAGAAGCCGAGCGCGTGGCGCAGGCCGCCGAACAGGTCGCCTCGGTGTCGAGCCGCCTGTCCCGCGCCGTCGAAACCTTCCTCACCGAGATCAATTCCGATCTCACCGAGCGCCGCCGCGCGGTACGCCGTATCGCGGACGGTCGCGTCAAGCTGATTACGGGCGACCGCACGACAGAGGTCGACATCATGGACATCAGCACGATTGGCCTGAGGGTCACAGCCACCAAGGGCTTTACGGTGGGCGATCAGGTGATGGTGGGCATCGGCAAGAAGCGCCATGCCGCCAAGGTCATCTGGGGCAATGACAAGATCCTGGGTCTTGAATTCGTCGAGCGTCTCACCGCTGTGCCGACCCTCGATGAATTCAGCGACGCAGCCTAATTGCTGGGATTCGTGATGCCGGCGCCGACAAGACGGCGGCGGCTCACATTTGGGGTGGCCACCGGGTCTCGCCCCGCCAAAATGCCGATTTTTTAGTCGGGGCCCGGCTAAATTGTCCGCTTTACAGAATTTCTCCAGTCTGGGAACGTGAAATCATCGGCGGGTGATCTCAAGGGTTCTGATCGCTGTTGACCGGTCAGAAGCAAACCCTTGGAGAGCACCATGGACGCGACCACGCACCCCGTCGATGAGAAGCTCCCGCTGCCGCAACTCCTGCCGCTCGCGCTTCAACACGTGCTGGTCATGTATGCCGGTGCGGTCGCAGTCCCGCTGATCGTCGGCCGTGCGCTGCGCCTCTCGCCTGAGGATGTGGCCTTTCTGATCAGCGCCGACCTGTTTGCCTGTGGTCTCGCAACCCTCGTCCAAACCTATGGCTTCCCCGGCACCGGCATCCGCCTGCCCGTGATGATGGGCGTCACCTTCGCCTCGCTTGGGCCCATGCTCTCCATGGCCGCAACCCCCGATGTCGGGCTCCTCGGCATCTTCGGCTCCGTCATCGCGGCCGGCATCTTCGGCACCCTGGTTGCCCCGTTCATTTCAAGGCTGCTGCCACTCTTCCCGCCGGTCGTCACTGGCACGATCATCATGGTGATCGGCATTTCGCTCATGCGGGTCGGCATTAACTGGGCAGGCGGCGGCCAACCGACCGTGATGCGCGTCGTGGCCGGCGTGCCCGGGGCCTTTCCCAACCCCGCCTATGCGCAGCTTCAGGGGCTCGCTATTGCGGGCTTTGTGCTCATCGTGATCCTCGCCCTGTTGAAATGGGCCACAGGCTTTGTGCGCAATGTGGCTGTCCTTCTCGGCATTGTGGCTGGCTGCGTGCTGGCGGCGGTCCTGGGCCTGATGCATTTCGAAAAGGTCGCGCAAGCCGCCTGGATCGGCATCGTTCTGCCGTTCCATTTCGGCATGCCGAAGTTCCACCTCATCCCGATCATCACCATGTGCATCGTGATGATCGTGGTGATGATTGAATCGCTCGGCATGTTCCTGGCGCTCGGCGAGATGACCGGCAAAACGGTGAGCCAGGACGATCTCACCCGCGGCCTGCGCGCGGACGGCGTCGGCACCTTCCTCGGCGGCGTCTTCAACACCTTTCCCTACACCTCCTTCTCGCAAAACGTCGGCCTTGTCGGTGTCACCGGCGTGCGCTCGCGCTGGGTGACGGTTGCAGGTGGGGTGATCATGCTGATCCTTGGTCTTCTGCCGAAAATGGCGGCCTTGGTGGAGGCCGTGCCTCAGGTGGTTCTCGGCGGCGCGGGCCTTGTGATGTTCGGCATGGTTGCGGCGACCGGCGCGCGGATCCTGGCAAGCGTCGATTTCAAGACCCGACCGAACAATCTCTTCGTCGTGGCCGTGTCCGTCGGCTTTGGCCTGATCCCGCTGGTCGCGCCGAACTTCTTTAAGAACCTGCCTCACGATCTCCACCCTCTCTTGGAGTCGGGCATCCTGCTTTCGGCCATCGTTGCGGTCGCCCTAAACTTCTTCTTCAACGGGGTGGTGAGCGCTGAACAGGCCCGCGCGGAGGCCGCCGCAAGCGCCTCAAGCGCTGAGCACGCTTAAGGCGAAAATGCCATTCTTGCGGCTTCGATAGGCGCGGTGCGCCTAGGGATCGCGGGACGACGCGTGGCTTTCGCCC
>JBAWYY010000128.1:0-7362 GCA_037143285.1 Alphaproteobacteria bacterium
GGCTAATTGCTGCTGCACTCGATCTTCAGATACAGCAAGTTGCATTGCCGCCACCACCCACGATCTCGGCGTTGTGGCCGATCTCGCCGATCGGGTGGCGGTCATGTATGGCGGGCGCATCGTCGAAGACGGTCCGGCGGACGCCATGTTCAATGACCCGCAGCATCCCTATACGCAGGGCTTGCTGGCAGCCCTCCCCGACATTGCCGGCCCACGTAAGCGGCTCGTGTCCATTCCAGGCCAAGTGCCTCATCCCAGTGCGATGCCGAGGGGCTGCGCCTTCGCGCCGCGCTGCGCGCTTGTCGAAGCGCGTTGTGAAACGGGCGTCCCGCCGCTTCGCCAGATCGGGCCGGCGCGGACCGCTGCCTGCGTCCGGGCGAACGTCATGGTCGAACATCTGGAGGCGGCGGAATGACGCCGCTTCTGGTTGTTGAGAACCTCGTCAGACATTTCCGCCTCGCACGCAGTCAGGGCTGGTTCAGCGAGCCGACCGTGCTCAAAGCCGTCGACGGCGTTTCGTTCAGTGTTTCAGCCGGACGGACGCTTGGTCTTGTCGGTGAATCCGGTTGCGGCAAGTCCACCACCGCCAAACTGATCCTCGGCACGCTCGCGCGTGACCAGGGCGACGTCAGCTTCGACGGCGAGCCGGTCGGCTTCGTCCGTGACGCCCAATGGCGCGCTCAGCGCCGCCACATGCAGATGATCTATCAGGATCCCCTTGCCGCTCTCGACCGCCGCTTGACGGTTGGGACGCAGGTGATGGAGCCGGCGGTGATTTTCGGTGAGGGCTCAACAGCCGAACAGCGCGAGCGGGCGGCAACGCTCCTTGATGCGGTCGGCCTCTCAGCCCGGCTGTTTGATCGCTATCCCCATGAACTCTCGGGCGGACAGCGTCAGCGCGTGGTGATTGCCCGTGCGCTGATCCTCTCGCCGAAACTCCTGGTCTGCGACGAGCCGATCTCAGCGCTGGACGTGTCGATCCAGGCGCAGGTGATCAACCTCATGGTTGATCTGCAGGAACGCCTCGGGCTCGCCTATGTGTTCATCTCCCACGACCTGAAAGTGGTGCGTCAGGTCGCGCACGAGGTAGCCGTGATGTATCTCGGCCGCATCGTGGAACGCGGTGAGCCGGATCAGCTGTTTCACAGCCCCGCACACCCCTATACGCGGGCGCTGGTCGCCGCGATCCCCTCGCCTGCCACGCGCGGTCGGCAACGCGCGGTGCTGCAGGGTGATCCGCCGAGCCCGATCAACGTGCCTTCCGGCTGCGCCTTTCATCCTCGTTGCCCACTTGCCGTTGCGCGGTGCCGGGAAGAGACGCCGAAGCTTCAGCCCCTCGCCGATGGTCGCGTTGTCGCCTGCCACCTTGCCGAGGGTTCGGCGCTACCCATCGCCGCGGAGTGAAGTGATGCTGAGCTATGTTGCCTCCCGCACCGGCCGCGCCTTTCTCACCATCCTCCTGGTGCTGACCTTCGCCTTTTTCATCCTGCAATCGACCGGCGACCCCGCGATCCTGATCCTCTCGGCCGATGCGCCGCCTGAAGCGATTGAGGCCTTCCGCAAGGAATGGGGCCTCGACGCGCCGCTGTGGAAGCAATATCTCGGCTATCTCTGGAACCTCACCGGCGGCAATCTCGGGCGCTCCATGCGCGACGGGCGCGATGCCTGGGATGTCGTCTCCGAGCGCATCCCCATCACGCTCGCTATCACCTTACCGGCGCTCGTCATCAAGGTCGTGATCGGGATTTCCGGCGGTGTCCTCGCAGCACTCTATCGCAACACTTGGATCGATCGCATGGTCATGGCCTTCGCGGTGACCGGCTATACAGTTCCGAGCTTCGTGCTCGGTCTGATGCTGATGCTGGTCGTCTCGGTTCAATGGGGACTGCTCCCCTCCGCCGGCGCCGATAGCTGGCGTCACGCGATCCTGCCGATCATCACGCTGGGGGTTGCGGGCGCGGCGGTGCTTGCCCGCTTCACCCGCTCCGCCATGCTGGAAGTGCTGGGGCAACCCTATATCCGCACGGGACAGGCGAAGGGCCTGATGTGGCGCGCAGTTGTCACCCGCCACGCGCTACCCAATGCCGCGATCCCGACGCTCACCATTGTCGGCTTCATGATCGGCTCGCTGGTGGCAGGCGCTGTTGTAGTCGAAAGCGTTTTCGCCTGGCCAGGCGTCGGCCGGCTCCTCGTCTCTGCCGTTGCCAATCGCGACCTGATGGTGGTGCAGGCGATCCTTCTCCTGGTGACGGTCACCATGGTCACCTCAAACCTGATCGTCGATGTGGTCTACGGCCTGGTCGACCCGCGCCTCAGGGCCGCGCGAGGGGGCGGGAGCACGTCATGACAGACGCCACTCTCCCCGCCGTTGCCGATGCTGGCCCAGGCGCGGTCCGCCGGTTTTTCAAAGCCTACCCGCCCTTCGTCATCTTGGCGCTGGTGTGGATCGCGCTGACGATTGTCGTCGCGATTTTCGCCGATCTGTTGAAGCCCTATGATTTCAAGGCGCTCGACCTGCGCGACCGCTTAGCCGAGCCGGTCTTCATGAACGGCACCTTCCGGCATATTCTCGGGTCAGACGAACTCGGGCGCGACGTGCTCTCGCGGCTCATTGAGTCGATCCGGATGAGCCTCACCATTGCCTTTGCGTCCACGCTGATCACCGCAGCCATCGGCGTTGGCCTCGGCTTTCTCGCGGCCCATTTTCGCGGTTGGGTCGAGCAGCTCGTTCTTGGCGCGATCGACTTCATGGCGGCCATTCCCTTTCTGATCGTTGCGCTCGCCGTCCTCGCCTTTTTCGGTAATTCGCTGACCTTGTTCATCCTGCTGATGGGGATGCATGGCTGGGAGCGTATTGCGCGGATTACGCGAGGCCTTGCCATTGCCGCGCAAGAGCAAGGCTATGCCTCAGCCGCGCGCGAGATCGGGGCCTCGCCTTGGCGGGTCTATGGCATGCATATCCTGCCCAACATCGCCTCGACCCTGATCGTTGCGATGACGCTGAACATCCCGGAAGTGATCCTGCTTGAATCCGGCCTGTCGTTTTTGGGCCTTGGTGTCCAGCCGCCGCTGACCTCGCTCGGCAATATGGTCGGCTATGGGCGCGAATATATCCAAACCGCGCCGTGGATCCTGCTGGCGCCAGCCATCGTCATCACGCTCACCACACTTGCCGTCTCGATCCTCGGCGATTGGCTGCGCGACCGTTTCGACCCGACCCTTCGCTAATCCCTCAGCCACGAGCATCTCATGACCCGTTCAAATCTCCCCGTCCTCGGTGCGGCCCTCGCCCTTGATAACCTCGCCCTGCATCGCGATTGGATCTTGGAGCATCAGCGCGACGTCGAACTGCAGGCCTTTTTCAAGCCGGAAGCGCTCGATGGCGATTTCGGGCCGGATGTGGCCCGGGCCCGTTCGATCCTCGACGGCCATACCGGCCGTCTCGGCATTCACGGGCCGTTCTGGGGCTTTTCGATCTCAAGCCATGATGCCGCGATCCGGCGCGTGGTGACCGACCGCTTCCTCAAGGCGCTTGAGATTTGCGAGCAGGTGAAGGCGAACCAGATGGTCATCCATTCGCCCGCCACCACCTGGGGCTTCAACAATCTCCAGGCTTTTCCGGATGAGAGCGCCAAACTGATCGAGCGCACGCATCTGACGTTGGACAAGGTGGTGAAGCGCGCTGAGGACATCGGCGTCACCCTGGTGATCGAGAACATCGAAGACCGGGATCCTGCTGAGCGCGTGCGCCTTGCCCAGAGCTTCAACAGCGAGCGCGTCAAGGTCTCCATCGACACCGGCCATGCTCATTATGCCCATGTGTCGACCGGTGCGCCGCCGGTGGACATCTATGTGATCGCGGCCGGCGACATGCTCGAGCACGTGCACCTCCAAGACGCCGACGGCTTTGCTGATCGCCATTGGTTGCCGGGCGAAGGCACCGTCAACTGGATCGCCATTTTTAAGGCGCTTGAGAAGCTGACCTCGAACCCGCGCCTCGTTCTTGAAGTACGCGACCAGCCAGCCGTTCTAAAGGGCGCTCGGCACCTGGTCGAACTCGGGCTTGCCATCTAATCGAGCGTCACCGCGTCCGCTGGACTTTAAAAAAGAGGCCCACGCATCGCCAATCTCTGCGTGGGTCGACCTCTGCCGGCGTGCCGTTGGAGTAAGAAATACTGCGATTGCAAAGCTTTAAGTCGCAAAAGGATCGATGTCATCGACCTGCAATAAAACTGTCGCACCCGCGTCTTGCGATGTGGGTCTGAAGACCGGATGCTACGGTCCCAATCCCCTATTTCGGTCAATCGCTTATCGGTTAGCTACACGTCCGGCGCGCGCGCCCTGGCGCCGACAACGCTGTCATTCGAGCGAGGGGCCTTTACGGTCCTGCTCGGAGCCTCGGGTGCTGGCAAATCCACGCTGCTACGCACCCTCAATGGCTTGGTAAAGCCGAGCGAAGGCGAGATTCGGGTTGACGGCGCGGCGCTTGTCGGGTCTGCGGCCTTGCGCGCCCACCGACGGACCACCGGCATGGTGTTTCAGCAACATCAATTGATTGGCCGACTGACCGCGCTCGACAACGTCATGATCGGTCGGCTGGGCTATCACTCGACGATCCGTACCCTGTTTCCGTTCTCGCGTTCGGAAAAGCTGCAAGGCCTTGATGCGCTTGAGCGAGTGGGGCTGATTGAATTTGCGTTGCGGCGCGCTGACCAATTGTCCGGCGGCCAGCAACAGCGGGTGGGTATTGCACGGGCCCTGGTCCAACGGCCGCGCATTATCCTTGCCGACGAACCTGTCGCAAGCCTTGACCCGGCAACAGCGGAGGGCGTTCTCGCCTTGCTCCACGGCATTGCCCGGCAGGACGGACTAACCGCGATTGTTTCATTGCATCAGATCGACTTTGCCCGCCATTTTGCTGATCGCATCATCGCTTTGGCTAAGGGCGAAGTCGTCTTTGACGGCACGCCCGGCGAGCTCGGCGAGGCAGAGATTGCCCGCATCTACAGCTCAAAAGTCTCAACTCACCCCGATATCAAGGAGATCGCCGCATGAACCGCCGTTCGCTGATCCTTTCGACCACGGCAGCGATCCTGTCCGGTCCGGCCCTTGCTCAGGCCGTCCGCGATCCTCGCCGCCTTCGCGTCGCTCTCCTGCCCGACGAGAATGCATCAACGATTATCCAGAATGCGCAGCCGCTGAAGGTCCATTTGGAGCGCGTGCTGTCGCGCGAAGTGGAACTCGTGGTGACCACCGATTATTCTTCAATGATCGAAGCCATGCGCTTTGGCCGCATTGAGATCGCCTATTTTGGCCCCTTCTCCTATGTCTTGGCGAAGTCCCGAGCCTCCGAGATCGAGCCTTTCGCGGTCGGCATTGAGCGGGGTTCACCGACCTATAATTCCGTCCTCATTGCGCAAACGGATGGTCCGGTGAAGCGCGCGTCGGACATCAAGGGCCGGCCGTTTGCCTTTGGCGACCAAGCCTCCACGTCATCCCATCTGGCGCCGCGCGCCTTGCTATTGTCACGCCACGGTCTGATGGGCGGACGTGACTACACCGTGGTGCATCTCGGCACCCATGATGCGGTCGCGCGGGCCGTGCAGGCCGGTACTGCGCCGGCTGGCGGGCTTTCGAAACCCATTCTCGACACCTTATACGAACGCAACGTCATCGACCGGGCCAAGGTGACTGAGATTGAACTCTCTGATCCCATCCCGAACTATCCGATGGTGATGCAAGGCAATCTCGCCCCTGCCCTGAAAACCGCAATCCGCGGCGCTTTTCTTGAGATGAAAGACGCCGAAATCCTCAAATCATTCCGAGTGCAAGGTTTTGCGCCGACAGATGACAAGGCCTACGACATCCTGCGAGAGACCGCTCGGGTCTTAGAGCTTGATCTGTCCCGGCTGCGCGGCTGATGAGCACTACGCTTCAAAACGAGATTCTGACCGCTGATCGCGCGGCCGGGATCCGCAATGCTGGTCTTATCAGCGCGATCATTGCGGTAGCGGCCATCGCGCTGTGGCTCACCGGGTTCTTCGATGCCGAGCGATTTGCCGAGGGGCTGCCGGCGCTTGGCCAAGTGTTCAGCGAGATGATCCCGCCCGATTTTTCGCGCTGGCGGCAATGGCTGCGCCCGCTTCTCGATACATTGGCAATGTCGATTGCAGGCACGGCACTTGCCGTCACGCTGTCGCTGCCGCTCGCGCTGCTTGCGGCCACCAACACATCGCCTAACGGACTAATCCGCCATTCCGCTCGGACAGTCTTGTCGTTTCTCAGATCAGTTCCCGAACTGATCATGGGTATTTTGTTCGTTGCAGCTGTCGGCTTCGGCGCGCTCCCAGGCGTCTTGGCCTTGGCACTCCACTCCGTCGGAATGGTCGCAAAATTCTATGCGGAAGCCATCGAACACGTGGATCCAAAGCCGCTTGAGGCCGCAAGAGCCGCAGGAGCGGGTCCGGGGCAAGTCATCACCCATGCCGTCTTGCCGCAAGTGCTCCCTCAGCTCGCAGACATCACGATCTATCGATGGGAGTATCACTTCCGCGCTTCCACGGTTCTGGGCATCGTCGGCGCCGGGGGTATCGGCTTCGAACTCATCGCGGCGCTGCGCCTGATCAAATATGATCAAGTCGCGGCGATCCTTCTTACGATCCTGGCCTGCGTCATCATCGTCGATGCCATCGGCTCAGCTCTACGCAAGCGTTTGAAATGAAATCTAAAATCGTTGTCACCCATTGGGTTCACGCCGAGACCATCGAGCGGCTGTCGGGCTCGGGACGGGTTGTGACCAACGAGACCCGCGAGACGTGGCCGCGCGAACAGTTGATGCGCGAGGTCACGGACGCCACCGCCCTTATGGCGTTTATGCCCGACGCCGTGGATGCGGCCTTTCTTAGCGCCGCGCCAAAGCTGAAGATGATTGCCTGCGCGCTCAAAGGCTTCGACAATTTCGACCTTGCGGCCTGCGAGAAGGCGGGCGTCATGGTCTCCATCGTGCCCGATCTCCTGACCGAACCGACCGCCGAACTCGCGATTGGTCTTGCGATCGGTGTCGGCCGCCAACTCCGAGCGGGTGATACCTTGGTCCGCTCCGGCGAGTTCAAGGGCTGGCGGCCGGTGCTTTATGGCATGGGTCTGAATGGCGCGACGGTTGCCATTGTTGGCTTTGGTGCGGTCGGTCGCGCGATTGCGGCCAAGCTCCCGGCTTTCGGCGCGACAGTCATCGCCGTCGATCCGAGGGCGGCGCCATATGATGGTGTCGAGTTTCTGCCGCTTAAGTCCGCGCTCGCGCGCGCCGACTTCGTCATCATGGCAGCCCCGCTCACCCCGGACACGCGTCACATCATTAATGCC
>JBAWYY010000129.1:0-7358 GCA_037143285.1 Alphaproteobacteria bacterium
AAGACGCGATGGACGAAATAGGCGTTGGGGCTGGCAAAGTCGAAATAGAAGATCGGTGCGTCTGCGGCCATTTCGTGTTGCTCCTCACCAAGTCTCGCCATAGGGGCGAAGGTCCATTTCATGGGTCCACGCGTCGCGCGGCTGTTGATGCAAGTGCCAATAGGTCTCTGCGATCGACGATGGGTTCATAAGGGTGTCCGGCGCCAAATTCGCCGCCACCTCTGCGCCGCGCGCCTTGGCGATGCGCTCGCGCACAAAGGCGGTATCAACCCCGGAATCGATCACCAGATGGGCCACATGGATATTCTGGGGCGAGAGTTCGCGCGCCATGGATTGGCTGAGCGCTCTCAAGCCCGCTTTTGCCGCTGCGAAGGCTGCAAAGCCTGCGGCGCCGCGCATGCTGGCGGTGGCGCCAGTGAAGAACATGGAGCCCCGGCCATGGGCGAGCATATGTCGCGTCGCTTCGCGCCCGGTCAAGAAGCCGGCAAAGCAGGCCATTTCCCAGACCTTCCGGAAGACCCGCTCCGTCGTCTCGTGGATCGGGAAACGGACATTGCCGCCGACGTTGAAGACGCAGACCTCCAACGGCGCGCTCGCGTCGACAGCATCGAGAAACGAAATCACCGAGGCTTCATCGCGGGCATCCAGCGTATGGCCGGTGAAACGGCCGCCTTGAGCTTTGATCTCAGCCTCAAGAGGCGCCAGTTTGTCGCCGTTCCGGCGTCCGCCGTGGACGTGATAGCCCTCGGCAGCGAAGCGTCGGCAGATGGCCGCGCCGATGAAATCGCCCGCGCCGACGACGGCGACGCTCGCATGGCGTTGCTCCAAGGCCTTCTCCCCTATCGGTTCCGTGGTTGAACCCGGAACTTCGTTCACTTTTAAGACTCATAGGTCTTGATCCCGAAGCCTGTCAATGACAAGCCGTGTCCATGAAATGGAATACGCTGGCTGAAGAAGATTGTTCGCTTGCCCGCTCGCTCGCTGTCATCGGCGACCGATGGACGCTTTTGGTATTGCGTGACGCTTTTCTCAGGGTTCGACGTTTTGATGATTTCCACGCCCGCCTTGGCATCGCGCGGCGGGTCTTAAGCGAACGGCTTGCGACCCTGGTCGACCACGGCGTTTTGGAGAAGGTCGCTTATCAAGAACGGCCGGTCCGCTATGAATATCGCCTGACCGAGAAAGGCTTACAGCTTCATCCGGTGATCCTGTCCTTGGTTCACTGGGGTGATCGCTTCTATGCCGGCCAAGCAGGGCCTCCGGTTTATCATCGCCACAAGATCTGCGGCCAACTGTTCCACGGGGTGATGACCTGTTCGGAATGTGGCGAAGCGGTCGCGCCGCGCGATGTGCAGATTGAGGGTCGGACCTCTCAAGCGGTCGCACCCGATAAGGCGCAGACGGCTTGAGATCGAAGCGAGACCCTTGCGCCACGGGGCGGCGCGGGTCACCTTCTGCCATACAAAAAACGTCCAAGGGCTACGAGCATGATCACCGTCCACGACCCTCGCTTTCAACGCGTGCGCATCGGCCACGCCAAGCTTGAGAAGCTCTGGACGGGGTGCCGGTGGGCCGAGGGCCCGGCCTATTTCCCGGCCGGCAAATATCTGATCTGGTCCGACATCCCCAATGATCGGCTGATGCGGTTTGATGAAACCGACGGGTCTGTGTCGGTGTTCAGCCAGCCCTGCAACAACCATAACGGCCATGCTGTCGACCATCAGGGGCGATTGATCTCGTGTGAGCATCGCGGCCGCTGCGTCTCACGCATCGAGCATGATGGATCCTATACGGTGCTGGCGAGCCATTGGGACGGCAAGCGGCTGAATTCGCCCAATGATGTGGTGGTCGCCTCCGATGGGGCGATCTGGTTCACCGATCCGACCTATGGGATCGACGGCGATTATGAAGGTGATCGCGCCGAGAGCGAGATTGGCGCCTCCTTCGTCTATCGCATTGATCCCGTCACCCGAGCGGTTGAGCCGGTCATTCGCGACCGTGTGAAGCCCAATGGGCTCGCCTTCTCCCCGGACGAAAGCCTCCTTTACGTCGCCGATACCGGTCGCAGCCATGTACCGGGCCTGCCCATCACCATCACCGCCTATCCGGTTGGGGCAGATAAGCGGTCGGTCGGCGCGGGGGCGGCTTTCGCAACCCATGAGGTCGGTTTCTATGATGGGTTCCGCGTCGATACTGACGGTCGCCTCTGGACCTCAGCAGGCACGACGGTGAAGGCCTATGCGCCTGATGGGACGCTCGGGCTCACCATCGAGATTGGCGAGATCGTCGGCAATGTCTGCTTTGGCGGACCCAAGCGCAATCGCCTCTATATCTGCGCGCAGACGTCTCTCTACTCTCTCTTCGTCAATGCAAGGGGTTGCTGAAGGAGGTCTTGAGTCGGCTCAGTTTTTTGTGGGCATACCCAAGACATGACATAAATTCACCTTCCGCTGCCAAAGCGCCCGTGGCATGAGGCGACATTCTGTCGTCATCGGGATCATCGCGCGTGACCTTGCCCATGCCCAACGGCCGTTTGCCTCAGGCCCCACCGGGTCTCAGGCTCTATGCCGTCGGCGACATTCACGGCCGGCTTGATCTCCTCCAAGAGATGGATCGCCTGATCGCTGCGGATGCGCGCTCGGCAAAAGGCGCGACCGGCATCATCATGCTCGGCGACTATATTGATCGCGGGCCGGACTCAGCGGGCGTCATCCAGCATCTGATTGATGCGAAGGCACGCGACGGCCGCGTGACGCTACGCGGCAATCACGAGGTCTATGTCCTCGAGCTCTTGGACGATCCATCGGTGCTCGCCCGCTGGCGCCGCTACGGCGGCGTCGAAGCGCTGGCGTCTTGGGGCATCGACCTGTCGACCCTGTCACCCGCCGAGATCGAGGTGGAGGCCCCGGCCATCGCGAAGAGCTTCCTCGCCAGCCTCCCGCCGGCGCATCGACGCTTCTTCGAAGCAACCGCGCTCAGTTACCGTGCCGGCGACTATTTCTTTGCCCATGCCGGCATTCGCCCGGGCGTACCGCTCGACGCCCAGCACGACATCGATCTCCTCACCATTCGCGAGCCTTTTCATTCCTCGCTGGACGATCATGGTGTGGTCGTCGTCCATGGCCACACACCTGGACCCGCGCCCGTCCTTCGCAGCAACCGGATCGGCATCGATACCAAGGCCTATGACAGCGGACGCCTCACCTGCTTGGTCTTGGAAGGCACAGAGCAGCGATTTCTGGTGACATGAGCGTGGGCGCGCAGGCCGTTATGCCCCCGCGATGCTTGCCGCTCCTTCCCGCTTACGACTAGTGTCGCCCACCGGGCTCCCGTTTGGGATACCGTTCGCACCGTGATGGAGCCTCGTGCATGAAGGCCGTATTTGTCGACGCCAATGAAGCCCTTTCGGCTGTGATGACCCGGCTCGTGCGGCCAAGCGACATCGCCGTTGTCATCAACGCCAATCCCTCCATCAAGCCTGACGAGTTGCCGGCCGTTCTTGCCGATGCCGAAATCGCTATTGTCGATCATACCGCGCTGCCAACCGCCATTGCGGCGCAGTGCAAGGCCCTGAAGCATGTGGTGTTTTTGGGTACCGGCGCACGCAGCTATATGAACCCTGAGGAGCTCGCGACCCTCGGCATTTCCGTCCACATCATCAAGGGCTATGGCGACACGGCGGTTGCGGAATGCGCGATCGCGCTGATGTGGGCGTCAGCCCGCGGTCTAGCCGCCATGGATCGCGGCATGCGCGCCGGTCAGTGGCTGCGGACAAACGGCATTCAGCTCACCGGCAAAACGCTGGGGCTCCTCGGCTTCGGCGGCATTGCGGCCGAAGTTGCCCGGATCGCGATGGGCATGGGCATGAAGGTCATCGCCTGGAACCGCACGGCGCGGAGCCATCCAGGTGTAACCTTCGTCTCGCTCGATGAGCTTCTCAGCGCCAGCGATGTGCTCTCGATCCATCTCTTGCTCACCGACGAGACCAAGGGCTTCGTCTCGCCTAAGCGGATTGCCGCCATGAAACCCGGCGCGATCCTGATCAACACGGCGCGCGGCGCGATCGTCGACGAAGACGCGATGATCGCGGCGCTCCGCTCCGGCCATCTCGGCCATGCCGGTCTCGACGTCTTCCCCATCGAACCCGTACCGCCCGGCCATGCGATCACCACCCTCGATAATGTGACGCTATCGGCCCATTCGG
Source organism: Alphaproteobacteria bacterium (assembly GCA_037143285.1). Taxonomy (GTDB): domain Bacteria; phylum Pseudomonadota; class Alphaproteobacteria; order Rhizobiales; family Phreatobacteraceae; genus Phreatobacter. The sequence goes on from JBAWYY010000129.1 coordinate 4,205, forward strand.
CCTTCCGCACGCCCGAGGCGAGCGACAATCTCATTGAAGCAGCGCTCGACCATTGTCGGCGTATCGCGGCAACCGGCAAATAGGCGGAGATCATGACAAAAAGTGCTTCAACGGAGATTGTCCGCATCGACCAAAATGCACGGCGCAGCCGCGCGAGCGTCTTTGGTGACATCGTTTTCCTGGCGGGCCAGGTTGCCGATGACAAAAGCGGCGATATCGGCGCGCAGACGCGTGAGGCTCTCGCCAAGGTCGACGACATGCTGGCGCGTGCCGGCACCGATAAGTCCCGCCTCCTCAGCGTCCAGATCTGGCTGAAGTCCATGGCGGATTTCGACGCGATGAACGCGGTCTATGATGCCTGGGTCGTGCCGGGACAGGCGCCGACGCGCAGTTGCGGCAAGGTCGAAATGGCGCATCCCGATTACCTCATTGAGGTCATCGCGGTGGCGGCCCGGTGAGCATCACGCAAGCAATGACGGCGACGCAAAAGCATGTGGTGGTGATCGGTGCCGGCGCGGTCGGCACGATCTCAGCCCTTGAGCTGTTGCGGCAGGGCTTTTCCGTCACCATCGTCGATCCCGGACCACCGGGCGGCGAACAGGCGGCGAGCTACGGCAATGCCGGCTGGTTCTCATCCCATTCCGTCATCCCGCCCGCAGAACCCGGCGCGTGGAAGAAGGTGCCGAAATATCTCAAAGACCCGCTCGGGCCGCTCGCGATCCGCTGGTCCTATCTGCCGCGTGTTGTCCCCTGGCTGTTGCGCTATCTTTGGTCAGGCTGGACGCGGGACAAGGTGTTGACCACTGCCAAGGGTCTGAGGCCCCTGCTCTATGACGCGCCACGCCTTCACGCCGGTCTTGCCGAGGAAGCCGGTGTCAGCTCACTCGTCGAGCGAGCCGGCGTTATGCATGTCTATCCCTCGCGCGCGGCCTTTGAGGCGGAAAGCGCGTCATGGTCGATCCGGCGTGAGGTCGGCATTTCCTGGCTTGAGCTCTCGGCTGACGAAATCCGACAGCGCGAGCCAAATCTCGACCCGCGCTATACCTTTGCCGTGCTGGTGGAGGAGGCAGGCCGATGCCTTGACCCCGGCGCCTATGTGGCGGCCCTCAACGCTCTCGCTATCGAGCGCGGTGCGCAGCTTGTGACGGCAGCTGCGACCGGGTTAAAGCTTCAGGGCGACCAGCTCATCGCTGTCGAGACCTCTGAGGGCGAGATCGCCTGCGATCAGGCGGTGCTCGCGGCAGGCGCCCGATCGAAAGCCTTGGCCGCGTCGATTGGCGATGATCTGCCGCTTGAGACCGAGCGCGGCTATCACGTGATGGTGGAGAGCGTCGATTTGGCCCTGCGAACCACTTTCATGGCGTCGGATGCCAAGATGGTGGTCAATCCCATGGCACAGGGCTTACGCGGCGCGGGTCAGGTGGAGTTTGCGGGCCTTGATGGCGCGCCCAATTGGGAACGCGCGCGTATTTTGCGGGACCACGTGGTGAGCATGTTCCCGGAGCTACCGCGCGATCTTGATCCGGACCGTGTGAAGGTCTGGATGGGGCATCGCCCCAGCATGCCCGACGGGCGCCCCTGTATCGGCTATGCGCGCCGGAGCCGCGACGTGATCTATGCCTTCGGCCATGGCCATATCGGCCTCGTCACATCGGCGAGAACCGGTCGCGTGGTGGCCCAACTTGCCCGCGGACAAGAGCCGGAGATCCCGATGACGCCCTTTGATCCCGCTCGCTTCTATTGATCGAGCTTGACGCCGGTCGTCTCGACCACGCGCTTCCAATAGACAAGCTCTTGGGCGAGAGAGCGGGTAAACTCCGCAGGGCCGAGGCCCACCACTTCAAATCCGAGCTGCGCGAGCCGTTCGCGGGTTTCCGGCTGTTGGATATAGGTCGAGATCTCCCGGTTCAGGAGTTCGACAATATCCATGGGGGTTCGCGCCGGCGCCATGACGCCGACCCAAGTGTCCCCCTCAATCTCCGGGAAACCCTGCTCGATCATGGTGGGGGTATCCGGCAATTGGCGGGAGCGCGCCTTGCTGGTGACCGCGAGCGCCCGCAATTGCCCGCCGGAAATCATCTGTGCGGCTGAGGCCATGGTGCTCCAGCCGATCGGCGTATGGCCACCGACCACCGAGGCGATTGCAGGCCCCGCGCCGGTAAAGGGAACAGGCGTAACGTCGAGGTTCTGGGACAGGCGAAAGCGTTCGCCCAAGAGGTGACCCTGGGTGCCGGCACCGCCATGGGCATAGGACGCCTTGGTGGTGGGTTGCTTGAGCCATTGCACGAGCTCGCGCGCATCTTTTGCGGGCACGGAGGGGTGTACGGTTAAGACATGGGTGGAGGCGACAGCGAGGGTGATCGGCTGAAAATCCGCCATCGCATCATATTGTAGATTGTTAAACAGCGCCGGGTTCACCGCATGGGTCGAGAGCGCGAAGAGAAGCGTATAGCCATCAGGCGCCGAGCGGGCCGCAAGGGTGGTGCCGCGATTGCCGGTGGCGCCGGCGGCGTTCTCAACGAAGAACTGCTGGCCGAAGCGCTGGGACAGATATTGGGCGGCAAGACGGGCGAAAACATCCACCGTTCCGCCGGGCGCGAAGGTAACGATGCAGCGAACAGGACGATTGGGATAGGTTGACTGCGCGCGGCTGGGGCTGATGGTCAGGCCGGCCAGCGCGCCGGCCATGAGACCCGTTGCCTTTCGGCGAGACAGTGTCACTGCGGCCTTGTCGTCAGTCCTGCGCATCGTCCGATCTCCTCACACGCCCATGAACCATCCTGATGGAGGGCCGCGATCCCGTCAAAGCGGCAGCACGGTGCCAAGGCCCTTTGCCAGTGCCGCCTCGTAAAGAGCCGCGGCAACAGCGACATCAGCAAGCCCCGTGCCGGAGAAGATCAGGGCGTTGCGCTCGGTTTCCGCCAAGCGGCCAGGCATGCGACCGGAGACGAGATCGGCAATCTCACCCGTGAAGGGTCCATCGAAATTGAGCGTGCCGCCGGGCCGGGTGGTGCTCTGTTCGTGATCGTCGGTGAAGGTGCGATCAAAGGCGCTAAGGCTCTCCCGGCGCCAGCCGAAGCCGAGATCGACGGCGGCCACGAAGGTTCCCGGTGACACCCAATCCCCCTGGAGAAAACCGCCTCCTGCCGCACCA
>JBAWYY010000130.1:0-7331 GCA_037143285.1 Alphaproteobacteria bacterium
ACGCGTCAGTCGCGCTCGCCATTGCGAGCTATGGCTACATCATGGAAACCGGCAAAATCGTGATCGATGGACCAACCGAGAAGCTGAGAAGCGACCGCGATGTCCAAGAGTTCTATCTTGGCCTCAGCCACAAGAGCTATCGCGATATCAAACATTACAAGCGCCGCAAGCGCTGGCTGTCGTAACGAGCGGGAGAGCGCCCATGACCGCAACGGTAATGCCCTTTCCAAGCCCCGCCGCGCGCGAGGCGACGGGTGCGGCGAGTTCTGCGGCAGCGGAACCGACGTCGCTTCTGCCGCAGCTCACCATCGTTGAGATGCTGAAGAAGCATGCGATCGAGCGGGGCGATCAGGTTGCGATCCGCCAGAAGCGGTTCGGCATCTGGGAGCCCACGACCTATGCGCAATATTGGCAGCGCGCGCAGCATGTGGCGCTAGGCCTGAACGCCCTTGGCCTCAACCGCGGCGGCCATCTCGGTATCATCGGTGAGAACCGCATCGAATGGGTGCTCTCGCAGTTGGCCGCAGGCGTCGTTGGCGCCGTCACCGTCGGCGTCTATCCCACAAGCCCGGCCAATGAAGTCGCTTATGTGCTCGATCACGCCGATGTCGCCATCGTCGTCTGCGAGGACCAGGAGCAGATCGATAAGGTGATGGAGGCCCGCGCGGATCTGCCGAAGATCGTCAAGATCATCGCGCTCGAAGACCGTGGCCTTGGCGGCTATGAGCCGGGTCTCGTCATCACCTTCGATGAGGTGGAGGCTATGGGCCGCGCCGTCGCTGCAACGGAGCCCGGCCTTGCGGATAAGCTGATGGAAGGTCACCGCCTCAGCGATATCGCGGTGCTGATTTATACCTCCGGTTCCACGGGCAAGCCGAAGGGGGCCATGCTCAGCTACCGTAACATCAGGGCGGGCGCTGAGGGGCTGATCGGCCGCTATGGCATCGGTACCGGCTGGTCCACCTTGAGCTATTTGCCGCTCTGTCACGTGGCCGAGCAGGGGACGACCGTCTATGGCCCGCTCTATGCCGGCTCGCGCGTCGATTTCGGCGAAAGCCTGCGCACCGTTCAGGAAGACCTGCGCGAAGTGGCGCCGACGAGTTTTCTGGGCGTGCCGCGCATCTGGGAGAAGATGCATGCGGGCATCCGGCTGAAGATGGCGGAAGCCCGGCCTATGCAGCAGATGTTGTACAAGGCGGCCTTTGATGCCTGCGCGCCGCTTGCCATGAAACCGCGTGCAGAATGGACGCTTGCCGAGCGCATCAAGCATCAGGCGGCCTATCTCCTGGTGTTCCGCGCGCTGTTGAATGCGACCGGTCTCACCCGGTGTCGCGTGGCCTTCACCGGTGCTGCGCCGATCTCGCCGGAGGTGATCAAGTTCTTCCGCACCCTCGGCGTGCCGCTGGTAGAGATCTACGGCATGACCGAAACCTCAGGCGGCGTGCTTGGCCAGTCGCAGGAGCGGCCGACGCTTGGCACCTGCGGCACGCCGCTTGGCACCACGCGGGTGGAACTCGCCGAAGATGGCGAGATCCTCGTGAAAGGCGGCGCGGTTTTCGAGGGCTATTACAAGAACGACGAGGCGACCAAGGCCACCATCGTGGATGGCTGGCTGCACACGGGCGACGTTGCCGAGCGGGTCAATGGCGATATCAAGATCGTCGACCGCAAGAAGGACATCATGATCACGGCGGGCGGCAAGAACCTGTCGCCCACCGAGATCGAGCATGCCGTGAAGGTGAGCCCCTTCATCAAGGAATGCATCGTCTTCGGTGATCGCCGCAAATATGTGGCAGCGCTCATCCAGATCGAATTCGATGTCGTCGGCAAATGGGCGGAAGCCCAGGGCATTGCCTTCACCAACTATCGCAATCTGTCGCAGCACCCGACCGTGCGCGATCTCGTGACCAAAGAGGTTGAGCGCGCCAATGACACGCTCGCCCAGGTCGCTCAGATCAAGCGGTTCGAGATCCTCGATAAGGAGCTCGACCACGATGACGGTGAAGTGACCGCCACCATGAAGGTTCGCCGCAAGGCGATCGAACAAAAATATGCGGATGCTATCGGTCGGCTCTACAAGGGCGGCTGATCTTAAGCTCGAGTACCGCAATGACCTTTAAAGACCGCATCACGACGAAACTCACCGAGGGGCTTAAACCCATTGCCCTAGAGGTGATCGATGAGAGCCATCACCACGCTGGCCATAGCGGCTCGCGGGAGGGCGGTGAGACCCATTTCCGCGTGAAGGTGGTCAGCGATCAGTTCTCCGGCGCTTCCCGGGTAAACCGCCATCGCATGATCAATACGCTGCTCGCAGCCGAACTCGCCGAGCGGGTTCATGCGCTCGCCATTGAAGCGCGCGCGCCCGGCGAATAAGGACCCGGTCTAGGCCTTCCGCTCCAGCGGCGCGATTTTCAGCGCCGTGATCCGATTGCGCTGCTTGCGCAGAACCTGGAACCGGAAGCCGTGGAAGGTGAAGGTCTGGCCCGTCTCTGGGATCGAGCGCGCCTCATGGATCACGAGACCCGCAATGGTGGTTGCCTCATCATCGGGCAGGCGCCATTCCATGGCACGATTGAGGTCGCGGATCGGCACGCCGCCGTCCACATTCACCGAGCCATCGGGCTGCGGGCGCACACCGGTCACCTGTACGTCGTGCTCGTCTTTGATGTCGCCGACGATCTCCTCGATGATGTCTTCGAGCGTCACGAGCCCCATCACCTCGCCATATTCGTCGACGACGAGGGCGAAGTGGGTCTTGCGCCGAAGGAAGGCTTTGAGCTGATCCTGGAGCGTGGTGGAGGAGGGCACGAACCAGGCGGGCAAAGCGAGGTCCATCAGGTTGATCTTTGAGATCTCGCCGCCCGACGCATGAAGCGCACGCAGCAAGTCCTTGCCGTGGAGCACGCCGACAATGTTCTCCGGCTTGTCGCGCCAAAGCGGGATGCGGGTGTAGGGAGCGGCCAGCACATCGCGCACGACCTGGTCCGGCGGCAGCCCTGCATCGATGGTGACCATCTTGGTGCGGTGGATCATCACGTCTGAGACCCAGAGGTCCTTGAGATCGAGCAAGCCGCCGACCATGTCCCGGTCGATCTTTTCGACGGTGCCTTCTTTATGCATGAGGTCGACCGCGCCGCGCAGCTCGTCCTTCCAGGACAAGACCGCCTGATTCTGGTCGATCTTCAGGCCGAAGGGCCGCAGCACGAGGCGGACGATTGCCTCAATGGCGATGAGAATGGGGCCGAGGACAGCCACCACCCAGGAAACCGGGCGGGCAATGGAAAGCGCCACATCTTCCGGGCGCACGATGGCCACCGTCTTCGGGAGCACTTCGGCGAAGACGATGATCAGGATCGACATGATCAAGGTGGCATAGATCACGCCTTCGGCGCCGAAGAAACCGACCAACAGGGAGGTCGTGAAGGCGGACACGCCGACATTGACGAGGTTGTTGCCGACCAGCATGGCGCCGATCAGGCGCTCACGGGCCATCAAGAGCCGGTTGATCAGGGTTGCGCGGCCATCGCCTGCGGTCTCAAGCGCGAGCATGCGCGCCTTGGAAGCGGCGGACATGGCGGTTTCCGCCATGGAAAAGAACGCAGACAAAGAGAGCGAGAGGATGATGATGGCCAGCGCCAGCCAGGGGTTGATGACGATATCGTCCATGATGTCCTTCCGTCGGCACGACTGTGCCGGCACGGCGCCATTATAGACGAAATTGGCCGGGGATTGAGAGGGGTCTCGTTAGGTGCCCGCAAGTTCCGCGGTCAAAAAGGCTTTGACCGCCGCGCCATCGACGCCCTTGGCGATGAAGGATGCGCCAATGCCGCGGGCGAGAATGAAGGTGAGGCTGCCGCGCGAGACCTTCTTGTCCTGGCCAATGGCCGCCATCAGGCGATCGGCGTCGCCAACCCCGCCTGGGATTTCGTGAAGCCGCGTTGGCAGGCCGACGGTGCGCAAATGCGCCTCAACCCGCGCGGCGTCATCCCCTGAGCAAAGCCCTTGGGCCGCTGAAAAGCGGAAGGCTTGCGCCATGCCGATGGCAACCGCTTCGCCGTGAACGAGGCGGGCGCTGTCGTAAGAGGTTGCGGCTTCCAGCGCATGGCCGAAAGTGTGACCGAGGTTCAGGAGCGCGCGATCGCCGGTTTCGGTCTCGTCGCGGGCAACGACGGCCGCCTTAGCGCGACAGGAGGTTGCAATGGCGTGCACGCGGTCCCGACCGCCTTGAAAGATGCCTCGCCAATTCGCTTCCAGCCAAGAGAAGAAGACTGGGTCATCGATGAGGCCATATTTGGCGACCTCGGCATAGCCGGCCTTGAATTCGCGGGTCGAGAGCGTGTCGAGCACATCCGTGTCGGCAAGCACGAGGCTCGGCTGATAGAAGGCGCCAACGAGATTCTTGCCGTGGCTCGTATTGATGCCGGTTTTGCCGCCGACGGAGGAATCGACCTGCGCCAGCAAGCTCGTCGGCATCTGGACGAAGCCCATGCCACGCCGGGTAATGGCGGCCGCAAAGCCTGCGAGATCGCCAACGACACCGCCGCCAAGGGCAACCACCACGTCCCCGCGCTCGAGGCGAGCGCTTAAGAGCTGGTCGACGACCGCCTCCAGAACCGCAAAGCGCTTGCTCGCCTCGCCCGGTGCAACCGTGATGCGGGTCGCCTTCAGGCCCGCGCCCGCTAGACTTGCCTCAAGGCTTCCTGCGTGGAGCGCGCCGACAGTGGCGTCAGTCACGATCGCAAAGGCGCGACCGGGATAGCGGGCAGCCAAGGTTTCGCCGGCCTTTGCCAAGAGGCCGGAGCCGATCAGAATGTCATAGGCCCGATCGCCAAGGGCAACCGGCACGGTTGTCTGGTCGCTCATGGCTCGACGCCCTTATCATCAGCGCTTCCAACGGCTGTTTCCGCAGGCGGCAGAAGATAGCCCGCTAGCGCCGCCACCACCTGGTCGACCACGGCCTCATGGGCGATATCAGCCGACATCACGGTTAAATCAGCCTCGGCATAGACGGGATAGCGCTCGTCCATCAAGGTGCGCATCACGGCTTCCGGATTGTCGTTCTTCAAAAGAGGGCGGTCGGCACGTCGGCGCACCCGCTTCATCAGGACATCAAACTCGGCTTTCAGCCAGACCGAGATGCCGCGTTCCGCGATCATCTTGCGGGTCGCTTCGCGCATATAGGCGCCGCCGCCGGTGGCGAGCACTTTCGGACCGGAATCAAGAATGCGCGCGACCACGCGCTCTTCGCCCGAGCGGAAATAGGCCTCGCCATGCATCTCAAAGATTTCGGCAATCGTCATGCCGGCTGCGGTCTCAATCTCATTGTCCGCATCGACGAAGGGCAGGCCAAGGCGGATCGCAAGGCGACGGCCAACCGACGACTTGCCGGCGCCCATTAGGCCCACCAGCACAATCGTCCGCTCTCCCAGGGCCTCTTTGATGGCCCGCACGGTGTCGTCGTTTGCCGACGAAGCCATGGCATGTCCCCCGCTCAGTCGTTCCTCTGTCACGAACGCGGCGGAACGGCAATCACCGAAGGTGAGAATGGGCTCAGCCACCAGCGCGGGCGGCGATCATATCGGCGATGGCGACAAGCCGTTTCGCCATCTCGGCGTGGAGGCGTTCCACCATGCGGCCCTCGATCTGGAGCGCGCCTTTGGTGGCGTTTTCTGGCTTCGAGAAGGCATCCATGATGGTGCGCGACCAGGCAACCTCGGCTTCAGCCGGCGAGAAGGCGGCGTTGCAGGGCTCGATCTGGCTCGGATGGATCAAGGTCTTGCCGTCAAAGCCGAAGTCGTGGCCCTGCGCGCATTCGGCAGCAAATCCCGCCTCGTCTTTGATCTCGTTATAGACCCCATCGACAATGATGAGGCCGTGGGCGCGCGCGGCGGCAAGCGCCATCATCAGCCAGGGCAGCATGGGCGCGCGTCCCGGCACGAGGCGCGCGCGGGTATCTTTCGCGAGGTCATTGGTGCCCATCACGAAGCCTGAGAGGCGAGTGGTCGGGTCATGGGCCGCAGCGGCAATGGTCGCGAGATTCAGGATCGACAAGGGCGTCTCGATCATCGCCCAGACCCGCGTTGCGGCCGGCGTCTTCGCGGCTTGAAGCGCTTTCCCGGCGATCACAAGGTCGTTGGCCTCATTCACCTTGGGGATGAGCACGACATCGGGTCCAGCCTGTCCGACGGCGTCGATATCAGCCGCACCCCAGGGCGTATCGAGCCCGTTGATGCGTACCACCACTTCGCGAAAGCCGAAGCCGCCGTCTTTCACGGTCTGCGCCACTTGCTCCCGTGCCGTCACCTTGGCATCGGGGGCGACTGCATCCTCAAGATCGAGGATGACTACATCGGCAGGCAGGCTCCGCGCTTTTTCCAGCGCACGGGCATTGGAGCCGGGCATATAGAGGACGGAGCGGCGAGGGCGCATCTGCATTGTCGGATCCCAGGGTCATTCTCGCAGAACCTAGTCGTCACGGGGCACCCATGCCATCGTGCTTTTGATGGATGGAACGAGGGACATGAAAGGGCAGGGCATGCAGGCGGATATCGTCATCGTCGGTGGCGCCATCATGGGGTCCTGCACTGCGTATTTTCTAAAAGTCGAGCTTGGTTTTGCCGGGTCGGTCCTCGTGATCGAGCGCGATCCCACCTATGCGCAATCCTCCACCACGCTGTCGGCTGCCTCCATTCGCCAGCAATTCTCGACCCCTGAGAATATCCGGATGAGCCAATTCGGCATTGAGGTGATCCGGGGCCTGAAACAGCGCTTTGGCGAAGGCGCCGATATCGGCTTCCGCGAGCGCGGCTATTTGATGCTCGCGAGCGAAGGCGCTGGTGAAACGGTGCTCCGGGCCAATCATGCGGTGCAGAGGGCCGAGGGCGCGGATATCCTGCTTCTCACGCCCGACGAGATTGCCGCGCGGTTTCCGGCCGTCAATTCTGATGGGCTTGCGGCCGGCGCCTTCGGGCGCACGGGCGAGGGCTGGTTCGATGCCGCTCTCTATCTCGATCTCTTCCGCAAGGCCGCGCGGGCCGCAGGGGTCACCTATCTCAAAGCCGAGGTGGCCTCCAGTGAGCGCGAGGGGGCGCACATCACCGGCGTCGTTCTTGCGGATGGTGAGCGTATCGGGTGCGGTACCTTGGTACTTGCGGCGGGTGCGCGGGCGGGTCTGCTTGCTGAAGCGATCAGCGTGCCGCTGCCGGTGGAACCGCGCAAGCGCACGGTGTTTGTGGCCAGATGCCCGGATGATCTCTCAGACCTGCCGCTCGTAATCGACCCCTCCGGCGTCTGGCTGCGGCCTGAGCGCGATCTGATCATCGGCGGCT
>JBAWYY010000131.1:0-7302 GCA_037143285.1 Alphaproteobacteria bacterium
AGCAAGGCCTCACCCAGCGACAGGCCGGGTGCGAAGGGGGCGGGGCTGTCATAGGCAAGACCTGAGCGCTCCACGATGCGGCGGACCAGCGAATAGCCGTTGGAGTGAACGCCTGAGGAGGCAAGCCCCAGGAGAACGTCACCCTCAGCGACATCGCCGCGCGGGAGAAGCGTGCCGCGCTCGGCGGCACCTACCGAGAAGCCCGCGAGATCATAGTCGCCGGGGGCATAGAGGCCGGGCATTTCAGCGGTTTCGCCGCCGATCAGGGCACAACCCGCCATCATGCAGCCCTGGGCAATGCCCTTCACGATGTCGGCGCCCACATGGGGGGCCAATTTGCCGGTTGCGAAATAGTCGAGAAAGAACAGCGGTTCCGCACCCTGAACCACCAGATCGTTCACGCACATGGCGACGAGATCGATGCCGATGGTGTCATGGCGGTTGGTGTCGATGGCAATTTTCACCTTGGTGCCGACGCCGTCATTGGCAGCCACCAGGATCGGGTCCTTGAACCCCGCCGCGCGCGGATCAAACAGGCCGCCGAAGCCGCCGATCTCGGCATCGGCGCCGGGTCTGCGGGTCGCGCGCACCAAGGGCTTGATCATGTCGACCATGCGGTTGCCCGCGTCGATATCAACGCCAGCATCGGCATAGGTGAGGGGGGTCTTGTTCTCGGTCACGTCAGGCTCCGCTATGCCCCCGAGATAACGGCGGCGGCGGGCGAGGGCAATCGCCTTTGACGCCGGGCCCGTCCGCGCTCAAGCCTCGCGGATCTCCTTCGCGATGGCTTTCTGCCGGTCGTTCTCGTCCCGAGAGCGGGCGATCTCCTCGGCCGAGAGGCGGGTGATGTCCATGAAATCGCGCTTCCAGGCGTCGGTTTCGGCCCAACGGAGCGGCGAGGTCCAGATGGTGCCTGCGTGATCGGCCTTCTCAAGCAGGTCAAGCGCGAGCGCCAGGGTTAGGTCCTGGGAGGCCACATCGTGGGGCCGACCCGCGGCATTGCCGAGCGGCACGTCTGAGAACAGGAACCGGGGTGGGCCGGCCTGGGTGACGATATCGCGCGCCGCCCCCATGATCACGGTTGGGATGCCCGCTGCCTCCACCCGGCGGGCGGCGAGCGTCACGCATTGGTGACAGACCGGGCAGTTCGGCACGAAGATCGCGGCCTCCGCGCCATCTTCCGCTAAACGGGCGAGGAGCGCGGGCGCATCGACCTCAACCGTCGTCTTCTGGCTGCGATTGGTGGGAAATCCATGGAAGCGGGGTGTGACCTCGCCGATGCGGCCTGCGCCAAGGGCTCGCCGCAGGGCGACGAGGGGAAAATAGGCGTTGATATCGTCGGGCCGCGTATGGGTACGGTCATAGGCGATATGGGAAATGCGGAGGTCCGGGCTCGAGGTGCTGTCGAGCGAATAGACCTCGTAGAACTTGGCGGCAGAATTATAGGGCGCGGTGGGGCCTTGATCGCCATGGGCCGGATCGAATCGGGCAGCCGTCGTCACCAGCGCGACGCGCGTTTTGGCGAGCGGCTTTGTCAGGCGTGCGAAGGGGATCTCGGCATTTTCAGCCCATTGATAGGGATTGCCGTAGCCAAGTGTCAGATAATAATCGCGAGTTCGCGCCATGTAAGCGATGGGTTCGCCGACCGGACCCGCTTGCAATGAGGGGTTTCGAGAAACAATCGTCATAATCTCAGCCTCGACCTTCCTCATTTCATAAAGCCATGCGAAGGATCGATGGGAGTGCGTCTCGCGTCAATCAGGCTGGCGCGGGTGAAATGCCGGGGGGCCCTATGCAAAAGCCGATGACGGATGATCTCAAATCGGGCGCGCTGTTCTACCATCGCTATCCGACGCCCGGAAAACTTGAGATCCAGCCGACCAAGCCGCTCGGCAACCAGCGCGATTTGGCCCTTGCTTACTCACCGGGGGTGGCTGCCGCCTGCGAGGCGATTGCAGCCGATCCGGAACAGGCCGCTCACCTGACCATTCGCTCCAATCTCGTCGCCGTTGTCTCCAATGGTACGGCGGTGCTCGGCCTCGGCGATATCGGGCCGCTCGCCGGTAAGCCTGTGATGGAGGGCAAGGCCGTCCTGTTCAAGAAATTCGCCGGCATCGACGTCTTCGACATCGAAATCGATGCGCGCGAAGTCGATCATATCGTCAGCGTGGTCGCAGCACTCGAACCGACCTTCGGCGGCATCAATCTCGAGGACATCAAGGCGCCGGAATGTTTCGAGGTGGAGCGTCGTCTGCGCGACCGCATGGCGATCCCCGTCTTCCATGACGACCAACATGGCACGGCGATTATTGTCGCTGCCGCTGTTACCAATGCCTTGGCGATTGCGGGCAAATCTATCGGTGACGTGAAGATCGTCGCCTCTGGCGCTGGCGCTGCCGCCATTGCCTGTCTCAACCTTCTCGTTGAACTCGGTGCCAAGCGCGAGAATATCTGGGTCGCCGATATTGAAGGCGTCGTCTATGTCGACCGTGAAAAGCTCATGGACGTCTATAAGGGCGTCTATGCCAAGGAGACCAATGCGCGGACCCTCGGCGAGATCATCGAGGGCGCGGATATCTTTTTGGGCCTCTCAGCGGCCGGTGTCTTGAAGCCCGAGATGGTCGCGAAGATGGGCAAGGGCCCGCTCATCATGGCGCTCGCTAACCCGAACCCGGAGATCATGCCCGAGGAGGCGCGTGCGGTGCGCTCAGACGCAATGATTTGTACCGGGCGTTCCGATTATCCCAATCAAGTCAATAACGTGCTCTGTTTCCCCTATATTTTTCGGGGCGCCTTGGATTGCGGGGCAACCGCTATCAACGAGCCGATGAAGCTTGCGGCCGTCCAGGCGATTGCTGCGCTCGCCCGCGAAGCGCCGTCCGACGTCGTGGCCCGCGCCTATGGCGGCGAGACGCGTCTCTTCGGCAGCGAGAACCTGATACCTTCACCCTTCGATCCCCGCCTGATCCTGCGGATCGCGCCGGCGGTGGCAAAGGCGGCGCATGCCACAGGCGTCGCCAAGCGCCCGATCACGGACTACGAGGCCTATCAGGCGGAACTGTCGCGCTTCGTGTTTCGCTCGGGCCTCTTGATGAAGCCGGTCTTTGAAAAGGCGCGCGCGGCGCCCAAGACTGTCATCTATGCCGAGGGCGAGGATGAACGCATTCTGCGCGCAGTGCAGGTGGTGCTGGAAGAGGGGCTCGCCAAGCCCGTTCTGATCGGGCGGCCGGCGGTTGTTGAGCAACGCATTGAGCGCTTTGGCCTTTCGATTAAGGCAGGTCGTGATTTCGAACTGATCGATCCGCAATCCGATCGGCGTTATCGCGACTATGTCGCGACCTATCTCGACCGCACGGCCCGCCAGGGCGTGACGCCCGATGCCGCGCGCACGATCATGCGTACGTCAACCTCAGTCATCGCGGCTGTTGCGCTCGAACGCGGCGATGTCGATGCGATGATCTGCGGCGTCGAGGGGCGGTTCACCTCGCATCTGCGCCATATTCGCCAGGTCATCGGCATGAAATCCTCGTCCGATGGTCTGGCGGCACTCTCGCTTCTGATCACGTCCAAGGGACCGCTTTTTATTGCCGATACCCATGTGACAGTGGACCCAAGCGCCGAGGAGCTTGCGGCCATGACCATTACCGCTGCGGCCCATGTGCGTCGCTTCGGCATGGAACCTAAGGTCGCGCTCGTCTCGCATTCTGATTTTGGCACCCACGAAGACGACGTTGCCTTGAAGATGCGCCATGCTCTGGCGCTCATTCAGGCGCGCGAGCCAGGGCTTGAGGTCGACGGCGAAATGCATGCCGACACCCCTTTGGTGGAAGAACTGCGTGAGCGCGTCATGCCGTCATCGACGCTCACCGGCACCGCCAATGTGCTGATCATGCCGAACCTTTCGGCGGCGAATATCGCGTTTCAGGTGATCAAAGTCTTGGCTGACGCACTTCCCGTCGGTCCGATCTTGGTCGGACCTGCAAAGCCCGCCCATATTCTCACACCTTCGGTCACCGCTCGTGGTGTCGTGAATATGACCGCTCTTGCCGTTGTGGAAGCGCAGGGCGTAACCATCTAATAATCATGTTTAATTACCTGATTTACCTAAGGGTATTCGGGTACTCATTAACGTCTACCCCCTAGTTTTCCTAAAATGGGAACGCCGCACCGACGTTGCCATTGCGTGAGACGACGGGGCGGTTGTGGCTAAGGGTATCAGGGCAAAGACCATTACGTGGTGCGCCGCGCTTTGTGCCCTCATCGCGCCGAGCGTGGTGACGCAGCTTGCCAATACCAAGCGGAATGCCGATCTCACCGCTGACATCGTCGAGAGCAGCCTTACGGTTCATCTCCGGCGCGCTGAAGTCGTCATCGATCTCGCAGTCGACGCCTTGCGTAAAGCTGACGGCCATAATCTTTCACGGTGCGATGACGCGGCTTTGGCTCGGATGCGGCGCTTCGTGCTCGTGACCGCTGCCATCAAGGAGTTCAGCGTCTTGAACGCTGACGGCTCTATCGCCTGCGGCAATCTCGGCAAAACCAGCGATGTGATCCGCTTCGGCCCGCATTTCGGCGGGGCGGACCCGCAGGTTCTCTTCTACGCCGTTCGCTATGCTGATAATGGACAATTAGGCATCCGCATTGCCTCCCAAGCCAGCGAAACCCGTGCGCTTGGCGTGATCGTGCCAGCCGAATGGATCGTGCCGGCGGGTCTCTCGGTTCGCCATGCTGCCATCCATGGCATCACTGTTTCGCTTAGCGATGGCCCTGTTATCGTCAACGATACCCAGGCGTCAGAGCTCTTGGAGAGCGATCGCATCGAAGTGACGCGCACCTCAGGACGATATCCGATCTCCGTCACTGTTGCGGGGAGCCGATCAGCCGTCGTGCGTGAAGAACTGTCCCTGACGCTCTTGTCGCACCTTGCAGCGATTGTCATCGGGCTCTTGGGCGCAACCTTGATCATCATCCAAGGACGACGCCACCGCGATGATCTCTTGAGCGAGATGAAGGCTGCGCTTATCGATCGCGAGTTCGTGCCGTTCTATCAGCCGATCCTTGATCTCGACACCGGCAAACTCAAGGGCTGTGAAGTCCTGGTGCGGTGGCGCAAGCCCGATGGGACCATCGTTCCGCCCGGCGCCTTCATTGATTTGGCCGAACGGTCAGGTTTCATCTTTCCGCTCACGCTCTATCTCATGGAGCAGGCAGCAGCCGACCTCGGACCTGTGTTCAGGGCGCGGCCCGGGCTTCGGTGCGGGTTTAACCTCTGCGCCGAACATTTCCGCAATGATCACATCGTTGCCGACGTGACGAAGCGTTTCACATCCAGCACCTTGCCACTGTCGCAATTGCTGTTGGAAGTGACCGAACGCGATCCCTTGCCGGATGTTGATCTCGCACGACGGATCATCGCCGCCTTTCAAGGCATGGGTGTACGCGTCGCGCTGGATGATGTCGGCACGGGCCATGGCGGCATGAGCTATCTTCTCAAGCTCGGCGTCGACGTCATGAAAATCGATAAGCTCTTTGTCGATGCCATCAGCACCGAGCGCTATTCCACCGCCATCATCGATAGCCTGATCGACCTTGCGGCCCATATGCGCATGGAAGTCGTGGCGGAGGGCGTTGAGACCTTTGAGCAGGTGGAAGCGCTGCGGCGCCGCGGCGTTCAGGCAGCCCAGGGCTTCGTCTTTGCCCCAGCACTACCTGCCTCATCGTTCCGGCTCCTGGTGGAATCCATGGAGGCGGTGCCAAGCATCAAGCAAGGCGACGTGTTCGTGGTCTAACCTAAACCCTGACGACGCTTTGTCGCTCAAGCCGCGAGAAGCCCTCTGCACGGATGCTAGTTCGTACGCCCGCGCCTGAGATCGGCTTCGATGCGAAGGCCGGACGAACCAGCAATACGCGCGCGATAGACCTGCACATTCTCAAGGATCCGCTGAACGTAATTGCGGGTCTCGGAGAAGGGGATCCGCTCGACCCAATCGATGGGGTCGACGGAGGGATTGCGCGGATCGCCATAGGCTTCGATCCATTCGCGCACACGACCGCGACCGGCATTATAGGCCGCGAAGGTCAGGATATAGCTGCCATTATACTCAGCGATCAGCTCGCCGAGATGGGCGGCTCCGAGCTGGGCATTATAGGCGGGATCGGAAATCAGCCGGCCATTGTCGAACGAGAGCCCGTAGGTGCGCGCAGTCGCCCGCGCGGTGCCGGGCATCAGTTGCAACAGGCCGCGCGCGCCGGCATGGCTCACCGCCTTCGCGTTGAAGGTCGATTCCTGGCGGGCGATGGCATAGACGACCGCGCGATCAACTTCCGGACCCACGTGGCGATAGGGTGGGATGCCGAAGGTCGGGAAGGCGTGGAGATCGAAGGGCAGGCCGCGATTGACCGCGCCTTTGCCGAGCGTCAGAGCGCCACGGGCATCATTGTTACGAGCCGCGACCTCGCCGGCCGCATGGAGTTGGCCCTGATCGTTGCCGCGCGCGCCGAGTTCAGCGAGCATAGCGAGGGCAAGATCGCGCTCGCCGGCGGCGTAAAGCATCTTAAGCGCACGGGCCGCGACCGATTGCGGCTCGGCGGTTTCAGCCGGACGGCGGACCGGCAAATCGGTCATACCAAGCTTCGCGCGGGCGAGCTGGCCGTAATAGTGGCTGGTGTGGCGGGCAGCCTGTTCATAGCTGCGCCTGGCCTCGGCGCTGTGGCCGTTCGCCTCGTGGGCGCGACCGAGCCAGTAATTGGCGCGTGACATCGACATGGGCGTATGGGCGGCAGCGCGTGCCGCCTCGAAATGGCGTACCGCACTTTGCGGCTCGCGAAGCGCACGCAGCGCGACCCAGCCCGCATGAAACTCTGCTTCGACCCGGGCGGAGCCTTCGGTCACCGCATGGCCGGCAGCCATGCGATAGGCGCCGCGTGCATCACCCTCATCGAGCAATTTGCGCACAAGGACGCGCCGCTCGGTCCACCATTCCTCGGGGCTGCCGAGAAGGACCGGGTCGCGTGACGCGGCGGCCATGATGGCTGCGGCTTCTTGCGTCTTGTCGGCGCGGCGGAGCGACTGCGCCTTCACGAACTGATACATCGGCTCGTGATGGACGCTCGCCGGGACCGCGGCTGTTAGCGCGCTGCCATTCGACTGGCGATTGGCGACCGCAAAAGCGGCGCGCGCCAGCGCGACATAGGCGGGGCCTAATCGCTGAGCCGCGCGCATGGCGGTTTCGGTGTTCTCTTCAAAAATCTGTTTGGCCAGGCGCGCGCGGTGGTCGGTGGCCGTCAATTGGTTGCCAAAGG
>JBAWYY010000132.1:0-7289 GCA_037143285.1 Alphaproteobacteria bacterium
CACATTCGGCAAGTCGCCGCTTCGTGACGGAGGCGCTCATCGCAGCGATCTCTGCCATGGGGATTGCAGCCGTTGGCATCGCGCTTTGGATCTACCCAACCCTGCTCGGCCGCAATGTGGCAACCGCCGCACCGCTTTTCACCATGCTGTTTGTGGTCGCAGCGGTCAGAGCGTTACTAGAATACCACAGTGAACTTCTCTTCGCGATGAAACGCTACACGGGTCAACCCATCGTCAACACAACCAATGCTGTTGTGAAGCTCACACTCCTCTACGGCGTCTTGATGTTGTCTCCGGTTCTCTCAGCAGGCTCGCTCAACGCGGTCTTTGCCATCACCTACCTCGTGTCGGTCGTGATGACTCATATGATTGTTGCACCACCAAAGCCGCCATCCCTCGGCCTTAGGACCCCGGCCATGACCTCCTCGCCCGGGAGCGCCGCATGACCGATCTCGCTTTGAGCCTTATGGCACCGAAGGAACAGCGTCTGCAGGATGCCGGTGCTCGTGCCATGCATATCCTGGCGCGCTTTGCTCCCTTTCGCCGTCACACCATGGCGCTGGACCGTCCGATGGTGTCCTTCACCTTCGACGATGTGCCAGTGTCAGCCTGTACGCGGGGTGCTGATGCTCTGGAAGCCGCCGGCGGACGCGGCACCTATTACGTAGCGACCGGCCTGATGGGCATTCAAACCGCCCATTGGACCCTGGCCGGCCCCGACGAGATCAGGGATCTCGCCCGCCGCGGCCACGATATCGGGCTGCACACCCACGACCATCGTCCTGTAAGCGCGCTGAGCGCGCGGGACTTCAGCGAAGACCTTGCTCAGAACCGTAAGATCTTGCGCGAGATCGTGCCGGATCTCGTCGATGAAAGCTTTGCGTTCCCCTATGGGATCAACGATGTCAGACGGAAGTTCCAGGCAAGCCGGCAGGTGCGCTCTTGCCGGACCATTCGCCCAGGCGTGAACCACGGCATCCTCGATCTCGATGGCGTCTTAAGCGTCGAATTGACCGACCGCATGATCGACATCAAGGAGGTTCAAAACTATCTTGATGAAGCTGTCGCCCGCTGCGGCTGGGTCGTGTTTTTCACACATGACGTGGCTGATAGGCCGAGCCCCTGGGGCACGTCCCCCGCGTTGTTCGAGGCGGCTATTCAGGCTGCCAAAACCCGCGACATGGCCATTGTTTCGGTCGCCCAAGCCTTGGATCATGTCGGCGCGCCGCGCCTATCGAAGAACAAGGCCAAATAACAAAACGCGCCCAGGGGGCGCGTTCATTCGTCGGAAAAGCGGTCTTGCTCTTAGCCGATCGGCGTCAAGTTACCCGCAGAGCTCTTGCCCGTCCGCCGATCGGCGAGGAGCTCGTAGCTCAGGCGCTGACCATCGCGCAAACCGGGCAAGCCCGCCTGCTGAACAGCGCTGATGTGAACGAACACGTCCTTGTCGCCCTCATCGGGTTGGATAAAGCCATAGCCTTTGGTGGCGTTAAACCATTTCACGGTGCCGGTCGCCATAGAATAAGCCTTTCAGTGCCTCTGTCGTCTTTCGCCGCTGACGCAGCTCTTGGATATCGATGCTCGGAAGATCGTCAGCGAGAGGCATGTGGGACCACCACCGCTCCAGGGCCACGTCGTCGGCCGACATTCGATGCTTAAAAAATAACGCGGGATTGGTACGGAAGCAAGATCATAAGATGAAATTACAATCGCCGGCCCGATCCACTCAGGCAGCCTTAATAAAGACTTTCTTGCAACAACAATGTTGCCGATGGCGCTTACAATACCGGCCTGACAGACCCTCACTTGCCAAATGCGGATAGATTTATAAGCACACCGTGACAGTAAAAACTGCGACCGCTTGGGAAATCACTAAGGCGGATGCACAGACGTATCGGCGCTCGACTGTTCAAGCCAGAACAGAACAATGCCGGCCACGATAATAATGCCAGAACCGATCAGCATCGATAATGTTGGAACATCGGCAAACACCAACCATCCAAACAGGACCGCCCAGATGATGAGGGTATATTGATAAGGAGTAACCACAGAGGCCGGGGCTAATTTTAGCGATCGGGTGACGCACATATGCGCGACCATGGCCACGACGCCGAGCAGGCTTAAGAGCGCGAGATCCAGCAAACTGGGCGTTGTCCACCCCCAGGGGATCAGCGCAAGCCCCATCAACAGCGCCCCGACATTCTGCCAGAACACCAGCGCAAGGTCCGATGTCGCCTTCAACTGGCGAGCGATCACGTTCATGACCGCAAAGAGCAGCGAGCCCAGAAGAGCTGCCGCCACTGGCCAGCTGAACGCGTTCTGTGTCGGCGACAGCGCGATCACCACACCGACAAAGCCCAGGAATACGGCGCCCCAGCGCGGTGCGGTCACGCGCTCGCGCAGGACGATCGCGGCGATGATCACGACCCAAATCGGGCCCGCGAGCCAATAGGTCATGGCATCTGCAAGGGGCAGATAGATCACCACCCAATAGAACAGCGCGACTTCCAGGGTCGACACAACAACGCGCGCGACCTGCAGTCCTGGCCGCTCGACCCCGAGCATCGACGGGACGCCGGCGCGAATGACCCAGGGCGCGAGCACCAGGAGGGCAGCACCGGATCGGATCACCAGTAACTGACCCACGGTATAGGTCGCGACCAACCATTTGCCCATGACGTCGTTGAGCGAAAACATCAGGATGCCCACGAGCATCATCAAAACGCCTGCAACGATGGCGGGGCGGGCAGCGTCGCGTGTGAGAGCGGTCATCAAACTGATCGGAGAATGAAACGGGCGCAGGACATGGCGCGGAACGGGGCAGAGGGCAAGCCCTCCCGTTCATCCTCCTTCTCCATGTAATCATCCCGCCACATTCTGTGGTAACCTTTGGTCATCTGCCAGGGATCAATGGGATCTCGTGAGGATGGAGCGCAGACGGAGCAACGGGGAGAGATCGGGCATGAACAGAAGAGGTGTGGTCGCAGGTCTTGGACTTGCCGCTTTCTCCGTCACGGACCTTCATGCCGCCCTTCTGGTGACAGAAGAGGAGGCAAGAGCGAGCCGCGAAGCGAGAGAGGCCAGTTCCAATTTCTCGCTTGCCGATGCCTCCGCCCCCACGATCCGGCTGGTCGCGCCCCATGAGGCCTCAACCGTCTCGTCGCCGCTCACCATCCAAATCGCTTTCGTACCGGGATCAACCGGTGCAGCGATCAATCCCGCGAGTTTTCGCGCCTACTATGGCGCCCTCGGCATCGACATCACCTCGCGCATCCTGCCCCGCGCCAAGGTCGATGCCGCAGGCCTCACCGCCCAGGGCGCGGAATTGCCGGCCGGCTCGCACCGGGTGCGATTGGCCATCGCCGATACGGCCGGCAATCAGGGGCAGCACACCTTCGCCTTCACAGTGGCCTGACAAATCGTCCCGCCTCTCATCCAAGCGCTTGATACCGCGACTGATCCGGTCTTCACTTCAGGTCAGCCTTTGACCCATGCTCTGGAGTGTCCCATGTCGCCTGTGATGAGCCGTCGAACAGTCTTGAAAGCGGCGGCAGCGACGGGAGCGAGTGCGGGCCTATCGACCGCGGCCATCGGGCAGGGCGCGGCCCGCACGCTGAAATTCGTGCCCCAGGCGAATTTAACGAGCCTCGACCCGATTTGGACGACGGCCAATGTCACCCGCAACCACGGTTACATGGTCTACGATACCCTATTCGGGATGGATTCAACCTTCCGTGCCCAGCCGCAAATGGCCGAGGGCGCGGCGGTTGAGGACGACGGCAAGCGCGTCACCATCACGCTGCGCGACGGCCTGAAGTTTCATGACGGCGAGCGCGTGACCGCCCGCGATTGCGTGGCGAGCATCGCCCGATGGATGAAGCGCAGCCCGCTCGGCCAGAAGCTCGAACCCCTCGTTGATGCGCTTGAGGTGGTGGACGACAAGCGACTGCGCTTTCGCCTCAAGCGTGCCTATCCGCGCCTGCTTGCTAGTCTCGCAACCCCCACCAATCCCTCATGCTTCATCATGCCGGAGCGGATTGCCCAGACCGATCCGTTCCAGCAAATCCGCGAAACCATCGGCTCCGGCCCGTTCAAATTCGTGCCGCGCGAGTTCAATTCCGGCAGCATGGTGGTCTATGAGCGCAACGGCGACTACGTACCCTCTCCTACGGGGCCCGCAAGCCTGACGGCAGGCGCCAAAACTGCGAATTTCGACCGGGTCGAATGGCACATCATCGTCGATCCCGCGACGGCCGCCGCAGCCCTCCAGACCGGTGAGATCGACTGGTATGAGCAGCCCTTGCCGGAGATCCAACAGCTTCTGCGCCGCAACCGCCAGATCAATGTGGAGGCCATCGACCCCCTGCCCCTGAGCGGCATTCTGCGCCTCAATCACCTGCATCCGCCCTTTAACGACAAGGCGATCCGCCAAGCCCTCCTGCCGGCCGTCAACCAAGCCGACTATATGGCGGCCATCGTTGGCGCCGACCCCGCCTTGTTCCACACCAATGTGGGCGTCTTCACCCCTGGCTCGCCACTGGCGAGCGACGCCGGGCTTGCTGGTCTCACCTCACCACGCAGCATCGAGCGGTCGCGCGATCTCCTGAAAGCCGCCGGCTACACCAATCAGCCCATTCGCTTGATCGGGCCGACCGACATCCTGGCGCCTGCCGCTATGACCCAAGTGGCCGCAGATATGTTCCGCCGCTTGCAGGTCAATCTCGACCTTGCCATCACCGACTGGGGAACCGTGGTGCAACGCCGCACCTCGCGCGAACCGGTGGAGCGTGGCGGCTGGAGCGCGCTGCTCACATCCTTCACTTCCTTCGAATTCATTGATCCCGCAGCCCATTTCCCGCTGCGCGCCAATGGCACCGGCGCTTGGCCGGGCTGGCCGACGGTGCCCAAATTGGAGGAACTGCGCGATGCCTGGTTCGAAGCGCCCGACATGGAGAGCCAGCAGCGCATTGCCCGTGAGATCCAGACGGTCGCCCTGGACGAGGTGGTCTATATCCCCGTTGGGTCCTATCTTTCCATGACCGCCATCAAACGCAATCTCACAGGACGCGTGCCAGGCTTCGCGCTTTTCTACAATATGCGCAGGACATAAACTTACGGTTGATTCGGGAGTGAAGCTTTGCCCGTCCGCCTGTCGTTTCATGGGGCCGCGCGTACGGTCACAGGATCATCCTACCTGATCGATAGCGGCCGTTCGCGGGTGCTCATCGATTGCGGGATGTTTCAGGGCTCGAAGACGCTGAAGGAATTGAACTACGGCGCCTTCCCCTATGACGTGAAACGGCTCGATGCCGTGCTCGTCACCCACGCCCATATCGACCATACGGGACTGCTGCCGAAGCTGAGGGTCGCCGGCTATCGCGGGCTCATCCATGCGACCGAGGCCAGCACTGAGCTGATGGCCTGCATGCTGCCGGATTCCGGTCATATCCAGGAAACCGAGGTCGAAAACCTCAATCGCCGCAATGCCCGTCGCGATAAGCCCCCGGTCTCGCCGATTTATACCGCCGAAGACGCGGAAAAGACCCTGACGCAGTTGAGCCCCGTCGACTATGCGACTTGGGTGAACGTTGCGACCGGCATCCGCGCCCGCTGGTGGAATGCAGGACACCTCCTGGGCTCGGCCTCGATTGAGGTTGAAGTGGAGCGTCCGGGTGCCAAGACCCTGAGGCTTTTGTTTTCTGGCGACCTCGGCCCGGATCACAAGCTCCTGCAGCCAGACCCCGTCGCGCCCCAAGGCTACGACTATGTCATTTGTGAATCGACCTATGGCGGCACCGATCGCGCTGATCCCTCGCCCGACGCGCGGCGCGCCATCCTGATCGAGGAGTTCACCGCAGCCGCAAAGGGCAAAGGCGCGCTCCTCATCCCCTCATTTGCGGTGGAGCGCACCCAAGAGCTCGTGACCGATATCGTCGGCCTGATGGATGAGGGCAAAATCCCACCCTGCGAGATCTTCGTCGACAGTCCCTTGGCTTCAAAAGCAACGGACGTGTTTCAACGCTATGCCAAGGACCTCGAAAACGGCGCAGCCCTCACCCACGCTTTCGCCTCATCCCGGCTCCATGAATGCGAAACGGTCGATGATTCCAAAGCGCTTGCCCGCATCCGCGGCTTCCATGTGATCATCGCGGCGAGCGGCATGTGCGATGCCGGCCGGATCCGCCACCATCTCAAGAACTGGCTCGCTAGGCGCGAGGCGACCGTCTTGATGGCCGGCTACCAAGCCCAGGGCACGCTTGGCCGTATCCTGCTCGACGGCGCAACGGCCGTCAAAATCCACGGCGAAGACTTCCCCGTGAAGGCGCGCATCCGCTCCATCGATCTTTATTCAGGCCATGCGGATGGCCCGGAGCTCCACGCTTGGCTCTCCGAGCGCTTGCCCATCGCCCAGGGCCTGTTTCTGGTGCATGGCGAAGAAGAGGCGATGGAGGGCCTGCGCGCGCGGGTCGCGGGCTCCATGCTGCCGGCCGACCGGGTAATCATGCCCGCTATGGACGAGACCTATGAACTGACCCCTGCGGGACCCCAGCGCATGATGGCGGGGCCGGAACGCCGCATCGCGCCGGAGGAGGTTGGCAAACTCGACTGGCACAATGATCTCTCTCGCCTCCTCCTCGATATCAACGAGGCCGTTGAGAATGCGGCGGACGAGCGCGGCAAACGCGTGGTGATCCGCCGTCTACGCCGAGCACTCGGCGGGGATGCCGGCCAGCCCTAGAAATCGACGCGGCGCTCAGGTCCCGCGCGGTTTGGCGCGATGGGTGGGCAAGGCGGCGGCCGGATCATCCGGCCAGGGATGGCGGGGATATCTCCTCTTCATCTCGCTCTTCACCGCCTGATAAGACCCCTTCCAGAAACCCGGCAGGTCGCGCGTCACTTGGACGGGCCGATGGGCGGGCGAGAGCAATTCGACGACTAGCGGGATCTTGCCGCGCGCCACACTTGGATGGGTCGTAAGCCCAAAAAGCTCCTGCACCCGCACGCGCAACACCGGCTCCTCGCCCTCATAGTCGATGGGGTGGCGCTGGCCGGAGGGAGCATCAAAATGCGCGGGCAAATCGGCCTCGATCCGCCGCTTCACATCCCAGGGGATTAAACCGTCCAAGGCCTGCCCGAGATCGTCGGCGTTAAGCTGCGACAGCGCTGTCTTCGCGCCGAGATGGGGCGCGAGCCAGTCGGCGACCGATGCCGCAAGGGCTTGATCCGACAGATCCGGAAAGCTCTCGTCGACCCGGCGCAGAAACCCCACGCGATGGCGCAAAGCCAAT
>JBAWYY010000133.1:0-7286 GCA_037143285.1 Alphaproteobacteria bacterium
ATGTCCGGATTGTACGGGGCGGGCCTCGACATTGGGCGCGGTGATGAGCAGCACCGTTGATGCCGCGATCATAACAATCGTTAGTCCCATCCAGGCTGCACTGGGTCCAAGCCCTGCCAAAGCCGGAAGGGCCGTGCCGGACAACACAAAGCCAGTGCCGACACCGGCACAGGCGCTGCCGTTGGCACGCCCCTTCGCTTCAGGGGCAACGCTTGCCGCAATGATCGGAGGCAGGATGATCATCAAAATGCCGCCCGCAATGCCCGAGAGGGCCCTTGCGGCGGAAAAGAGCCAAGCGGGTAAGGGGACGATGGAGACGGCAAAAGCCGCAGTTGCCATGACCGCGCCAAGCCACAGGCTTTGCTTTGTCCCAAGGCGCGAGATGATGGGAACCGCGACAATTGCGCCCACGACATAACCCGCGAGGTTGAAGGCACCTGCAAGATGGAAGGCTGCGGGCGCCCCCCAATTTGCCTCGACCATGGCTGGAATCAGCGGCGGATAGCCGAAACGCCCGAGACCGACCCCGATCAGAAGCCCGCAAAAGCCCGCAAGAGCCGGGCCGAGAAAGGGTGGCTTGGATGTTTCCATTTTAGTCAGGTCTTGAGCAGCGTTGATGTCGACCATAACTGAGGGGTTCCGATCCGGTATCCCTCTCTCGACGGGGCAGCTGCTCACCCAATCATGAGGGCGCAGTTTTGCTTCCGAAGGTGCCGGCAGACCGCTATAACAGATGCCATGACACGAATTTCTTTTGCCCTCGTCGTTTTGCTGTTTGGCTTCAGCGCGCAAAGCGCTTTGGCTCAGACGGCGACACGCCAAACGCCGACCTCCCGCGCAGAAGTTCAGCTCTCTTTTGCGCCCATCGTGCGCCGCGCTGCTCCCGCTGTCGTGAACGTCTATGGCGCGCGCGTGGAAGAGGTGCGCAACCCCTTCTTCTCGGACCCGATGTTCCGGCGCTTCTTTGGTGATCGAGCCCAGGGGCAGGGGCCTCGACGCGAAGAAGTTGCGAGATCCCTTGGGTCAGGCGTCATTGTCGAGCGGTCTGGTCTTGTGATCACCAACAACCACGTCATCGAAGGAATGACGGAGGTGAAGATCGCACTCGCCGATCGACGCGAATTCGAGGTCGAAATCGTCATTCGCGATCCCCGTACGGATCTTGCGATGCTGCGCATTAAGGAACCGCCGCGCGATCTGGCGACCATCGAGATTGGCGACTCGGATCTGCTCGAAGTCGGCGACTTCGTCTTGGCCATCGGCAACCCCTTCGGTGTTGGGCAAACCGTCACTCAGGGTATCGTATCGGCGCTTGCGAGAACGAACGTTGGCGTCGCCGACTATCAATCCTTCGTGCAGACCGATGCAGCCATCAATCCCGGTAATTCCGGCGGCGCGCTTGTTGATACCACGGGCAAGCTCGTTGGCATCAACACCGCGATCTTCTCACGCTCTGGCGGCAGTCACGGCATTGGCTTTGCGATCCCGACCGCCCTTGTCCGGTTGGTCGTCACATCCGCCAATGCCGGCTTCAAAATGGTGCGGCGGCCGTGGTTTGGAGCAACGCTGCAGACCGTGACGGCCGATGTGGCTGAAACGCTCAATCTGCCTAGTCCAAAAGGGGCGCTCATCGTCTCTACCCTTCCGAACTCCCCGGCCATGCGCGCGGGCATTCGCGCAGGCGATCTCGTCACCCTGGTGGACGGCCAAGAAGTGGCGGATGCCGACGGCTTCGGCTTCCGCTTTGGTCTTCGCCCCCTGGGCGGCACTGCAAGCCTAACCATCATGCGGCAGGGGCGCACTATCATCGTCCCAGTCGCGCTGGAACGCGCGCCGGAGGGTCTTCGCGATCAGACCAAACTCACCACCCCGTCGCCGTTCCAAGGCGCAACCGTTGCAACACTCTCGCCGGCGCTCGCCGAGGAATTGCGCGTCGGCCACCGCAACGACGGCGTTGTGGTCGCGGTGGTCGATGATGCGACGCCCGCCCGTCAGATCGGCTTGCAACCCGGGGACATTGTCCTTGGCGTCAATGGCGAGCGCATTTCATCACCGGCAGACCTTGTGCGTCTCACTTCGCAGCGATCACGGCTGTGGCGGGTTCAGATCGATCGCCATGGGGATGTCATCAACTCGGTCTTTGGCGGCTAATGGATCTTTTTGAGCGCGCCGGACCTGATCCGAAGGCGCCGCGCCCGCTTGCTGATCGGCTGCGTCCGACCAACTTGTCGGAGGTCGCCGGCCAGGAGCACCTCACCGGTCCGGATGGAGCGCTGACACGGCTGGTGGCAGGCCGTGCGCTGGGTTCGCTCATCTTCTGGGGGCCGCCGGGAACCGGCAAGACCACGGTGGCGCGGCTCCTCGCCGGCACCACCGATCTCGCCTTTGAACAGGTCTCAGCCATTTTCACAGGCGTCGCAGACCTCAAAAAAGTCTTTGATGCAGCCCGCGCCCGACGTTACCAGGGGCAAGGGACGCTGCTCTTTGTTGACGAAATCCATCGCTTCAACCGCTCCCAGCAGGATAGCATTCTGCCTGTCATGGAGGATGGCACCGTCACCTTGGTCGGCGCCACCACTGAGAACCCGTCCTTCGAGCTCAACGCGGCGCTGTTGTCTCGCGCCCGGGTGCTGACATTCCGGACGCTGGATGCTGACGCGGTTGAGACCCTGCTGGCGCGGGCAGAGGCATTGGAGGGCAAATCTCTGCCGCTAGACGACGGTGCGCGCCATGCCCTTGTAACCATGGCCGATGGCGATGGCCGTGCCGCCCTCACACTCGCCGAAGAAGTCTGGCGCGCGGCCCGCGATAACGAAATCTTCGACACCGCGGGCCTGTCGACGATCGTCCAGCGCCGCGCGCCGATCTATGACAAGGCCCAAGAGGGCCACTACAATCTGATCTCCGCGCTGCACAAGACCGTGCGCGGTTCCGATCCCGATGCCGCGCTCTATTATCTCGCACGCATGCTAGATGCCGGAGAAAACCCACTTTTCATCGCCCGTCGTGTCGTCCGCATGGCGGTGGAGGATATCGGTCTTGCCGACCCGCAGGCGCTCGTCATTGCTAATGCAGCTAAGGACGCTTTCGACTTTCTCGGCAGCCCCGAGGGAGAACTGGCACTTGCCCAGGCGGTCGTCTATTGCGCGACGGCGCCGAAATCCAACGCGCTTTACACCGCCTACAAGGCCGCAACAGCCGCAGCGAAACAAGGTGGCAGCCTGATGCCGCCGAAGACCATCCTGAATGCTCCAACCAAGCTGATGAAGAACGAAGGCTATGGCGACGGCTATGCCTATGACCATGACGAGCCCGATGCCTTCTCCGGACAGGATTATTGGCCGGAAGCCATGGGCAGGCGTGAGTTTTACCAGCCCGTCGATCGTGGCTTCGAGCGCGAGGTGAAGAAGCGCTTGGAATGGTGGGAGAAATTGCGCCGGGAAAGACGGGGTGGGTGATGCGGCCCTTAAACTTGCTGGCTCAAGCCGTCATCACCGATCTAACTCTGTCGAGAACGGTTCGACCGCAATGACCAAACTCATCCTTGTCTTTCTGGGTGCAGGCCTTGGCGGGGCCGCCCGCCACGGCGTCAACCTTTGGTCGCTTCAGACCTTTGGACCCCATTTTCCTGCGGGCACGTTCCTCGTGAACGTAGTCGGCTCGTTTCTCATGGGGCTCATTGCCGGCTGGTTCGCCTTCAGAGCCGATATGACAGGTGCCGCCGAGATCCGCTTGTTCCTCACCACCGGCGTCCTCGGCGGCTTCACGACTTTTTCGGCCTTCTCGCTCGATTCCATCGTTTTGATCGAACGGGGTGACTATATGAGCGCTGCCGTTTACATCATGGGATCATTGGTTCTGTCCATCGCAGCACTTGCGGTCGGCCTTGCCGTCGTTAGGAGCTTTACATGAAGGGCAGGGGAACACGACCGCCTAAAGGGCCGGCGAAGGGCGCATCGAAGCGGCCGGGTAAGGGTCCTGTAAAGGGTCGGACGAAATCCGCATCAAATCGCGCCGAAGGTCGGCCCGCCAAGGTGTCGAGCCGTGGGGCCGCGCGCAATGCTCCTCAATATGCCCCGCGCGCTACAAGCAGCGAGCCCGCGCCGCGCTCTCGATCGGCTGGCAACTCGGCCCCACCTCGCACCCGCGCCTCGCGTGAGATCCGGGAATCCGAACCCGTGGAATTCCGCTCCTTTGACGGCTCGCCCCGCCGCCGGCGTGACCGCGAATGGGATGAAGGTGGCTGGGCGCCGGAAGAAGATATCGACATCTCGGCCATTGAGGAGCCGGTTGAGGTCAGAACTCGAACGCCCCGGGCACGGCCCGAGAGGGCTTTAGAGCGGGCAGAGCGAACTCGCCCGCCCGCAGGGCCGACCCGCGCCGAACAAAAGGCCGTTACTGCCGAAACTCTGCGCACCGGCGTTCAGACCTTGACCGTGACTGCGGATGAGTCCGGCATGCGGGTCGACCGCTTCATCATCGCGCGCTTTCCGCAGGTGAATTTCAGCCACATCCAGCGCTTCGTCCGCAAAGGCGAATTGCGCGTAAACGGCAAGCGCGTCGAGACCAAGGACCGGTTGGAAGAGGGCCAGGCGGTGCGGGTGCCACCTTTGACGCTGGAGCCTTCATCGCGGCCCATGTCGAGCCGTATCGGCGAGGATACGCGCGCCTTTCTGGCGTCAATTACGCTCTACGAGGACGCCGACGTCTTGGTACTGTCAAAGCCGGCAGGCCTTGCGGTGCAGGGCGGCTCGGGAACCACCAAGCATCTCGATGGCATGCTGGGGGTCTTGACCGATGAGGAGGGGCAGCGTCCGCGCCTCGTCCACCGCCTTGATAAGGATACGTCTGGCTGCATCCTGGTGGCAAAGACGCGCTTTGCGGCGTCGCAACTCGCCAAAACCTTCCGAACACGCGCAGCACGCAAGGTCTACTGGGCCGTTGTCGCCGGAGTGCCAAAGCCGCGTCAGGGCCGTGTCTCCACCTTCATCGCGAAGGAAGAGCGCGAGGATGAGAGCATGATGCGGATCGCCAAACATGGCGAGAAGGGCGCAAGCCACGCGGTCACCTATTATGCGGTTGTCGACACCATGGCGCAAAAGCTCGCTTGGCTATCGATGAAACCGGTGACCGGGCGCACCCACCAATTGCGTGTTCATGCTGCCGAGATCGGCCACCCGATTGTTGGCGATCCCAAATATTTCGACATTGAGAACTGGGAACTCCCCGGCGGCATCCAATCAAAGCTGCACCTGCACGCCCGGCGCATCGTGGTGCCGCATCCCCGTGGCAAGGGCACCATTGATGTGTCCGCGCCCCTGCCGCCGCACATGGAGCAGACCTTCAATCTCCTCGGCTTTGACGCGACCCGCTACGACCCCATCGTCGAGGCGCCGGAGGAGTGAGATGGACCTGAGTAGCGCGCTCTACATCACGACGGTCGTCATGGTCGTTGTCTTCGCGGCCATCGTGATCTTTACGCGCCGCATGCTTCGAACGCCGCCGGGTTCAAAAGCCGAAGCGGAAGCGCTGGCCGCTCTCGCTGTGGAACTTAAGCGCGCAAATGATCTGGCCGCCGAGCGGGTCGCGACCCTCGAAGCACGTGTGACACGCTTAGAACGCGGTGCGGAGTAACCTTTTGAAACTCGTCATTTTTGATTGCGACGGCACCTTGGTCGATAGCCAGCATATGATTGTTGCTGCCATGAACCGGGGCTTCGAGAGCCTTGGGCGGACGCCGCCCGCGCGGGAAGAGACTCTCTCCATTGTCGGCCTGTCGCTGAGCGAAGCGATGATTGCGCTGACGAGCCCCAATGAACCGCATGTCCCAGCGCTCGTTGAGGCCTATAAAAACGCCTTCCACGAACTGCGCGCCTCGCAAGAGCATCTTGAACCACTGTACGAGGGCGCACGGGCTGCCGTTGATCGTCTCTCCGCGCGTGACGACGTGGTGCTCGCGATCGCGACGGGCAAGTCGCAGCGCGGCGTGCGCCTCGTCCTCGGCCACCACGGCATCTACGAACGCTTTTCTGTTATTCGAACCGCTGATGATGCGCCGTCAAAACCACATCCGGCCATGATCGAGCAGGTGATGGAAACAACAGGCATAGCCCCTGGGCTCACCGCCATGATCGGCGACACAACCTTCGATATGGCCATGGCGCGCGCGGCCGGCGTCGCGGCCATAGGCGTCACCTGGGGCTATCACGCGCCGGACGCGCTAATAGCCGCTGGCGCTCACCAGATGATTGATCGCTTCGATGCGCTCGATCATGCGCTTCACACGGCGTGGCAGGCCTGAGCGGGCTCTGATAGGACAGATCGATGACACGCTCATTGTTTGAAGATTGGTATCCAGCAGGCATTGATCCGGCCTCCTACGATCCCGTGGCTACCGCGCGCCTTGCTATGAAGCCGCAATTGCCGAAGCGCTTTTATGAGAAAGCAAGCTTCGACCAGAGCGAAACCGGCTTCCGTTTGTTGCTGGACGGCAGACCGGCAAAAACCCCGGCGAGGGCAACGCTTGCTGTCCCCTCGGCCGAACTTGGCACAGCCCTGGCCGCCGAGTGGAACGCTCAGACGACCCATATCAACCCTGCTGAAATGCCGCTGACCCGGCTCGCCAATGCCATTTTAGATGGCGTGGTCGATAAAGCCGAAGCGGTCGCGGATGAAATCGTCCGTTATGCCGGCTCCGACCTCCTTTGCTATCGCGCCGATACCCCGCAAAGCCTCGTTGCGAGGCAGGCAGCGGCCTGGGATCCGGTCCTGGCCTGGGCACGGACGAAAACGGGGGCGACCTTCATTCTGACCGAAGGCGTCGTCTTTGTGGCCCAACCCGACGATCTCCTCGGTAAGATTCGTCCCCATGTGCCTCAAGACCCTTGGCGACTTGGGGCGACAAGCGTGGTCACAACACTGACCGGATCAGCTGTGCTGGGACTTGCCTTGGCCCACCGCGCCTTTGATCGCGAGGCCGTTTGGCAAGCGGCCCACGTGGACGAGGATTTTCAGACGGATATGTGGGGCTTTGACGTGGAGGCAGCCGAACGCCGTGCTGCGCGTCGCCGCGACTATGATGCGGCAGCCCTCGTGCTGAGCTCCACTTGACCCATAGGCCATCCGTCCGATTGGCCGAAACGGCGCCCCATGCTATCGCCGAGGGATGATCCTCCAGCTGGGAGGGGCAAAAGCGCCCCGATTGCGTGATGAAAGATATTCTTGAGACCCTGGAAGCCCGACGCTCGCAAGCCCGCCTTGGTGGCGGCGAAAAGCGGATCGCGGCC